>NZ_CP060823.1 GCF_014489415.1 Cylindrospermopsis curvispora GIHE-G1 | reverse complement strand
CAACTTTGCCAGAGTTAGCCAGGGTAATGCCAGATCTTTGAGCGCGATACTTTTGGCGTAGTCTTTCAATTTCTGCTTGTAAGCTACGAATGCGATCGTTGTTTGGCGTAACCTTTTCTAATTGAGTTGGAACGGTTTTTGGGACTATTGCCACAGTGGTAGTAAACTCATCAGTAGAGCCACTAATTGTTGATGAGATCTGAGGTACTGTAATGGTAATGCTCCTTGGTGATGATGAGAAAGGTATAGTAGCTTCCCTGTCAGAGGGAACTAAAGGAGAAATGGCAACTTGGTCAGTTATTCTGGGTGGAATAACAACCGGACTCTTTACATTGGGTAGCTGTAAACCAGTATCTGCTGTTACAGACAAAAATATGTTAATTGGTATACCGGCATTAAAACCTGTTTTTTGTATAAAAGAAGTTCCTGATTCTACCTGTGGATTGATTAGTTTTCTGATTATGGAAACATTTGGCTTTAACCCATTTCTCGTTTCTGATTGGTTTTTGTTATCGATTTCTACACCATCAGTATCTGCTAATCCATGAATTCCAATGACATTTCCACTGCTATCAAATACTGGCCCACCACTATTACCAATAAAAGTAGTAGCATTGTAAACTAGTCCATATCCTTTAGGTGGATTTGGAATAAAACCTACTACCTTGCCATTAGTAACAGTAAAAATTCTATTTTTGCCCACCCTGCCAAAAATAGTTGGAAAGCCCGCAACCAAAATATCTGACTGTATTTGCACGTCATCAAAATTCCCGATAGGTGCAACTTCATAGTCTTGTTGAGACTCAAATGTTACTATGGCTAAGTCTGGATCATTAACATTCTTTTGTAGACTTTGTCTGTGTTTAATTGCATGCTCCCTACCATCGTAAGTTCTGATGCTGTAATTGAAATCCGTTCGGCAACGAATTTCTGTAGTACCCAAGTTTTCACAGACCACGTGGTTAGCGGTCAGTATAGTGTAAGTTTCCCCTTGCTTTTGGATAATTACACCAGAACCACCAGGGTTAGCATCAGTGTTAATTTGAACAGTTGCCTTTTTGGCGAGATTCTGAATGCCTTTTATATTTTGTGCTAAGGTCTGTGGAGATGTAAGCACAACTATGGACAAGGTGGTGCAGGTAATACATATTGCCTTTGTAAATATTTTGTACATGGTTCTTATATGGAGTTAATTCAGTTTTGAGTTAAATACAGCATAGAGGATGGTTTTTAGTGAGCGATTGCATTTCTCCTATTTTACACTTTTTTACTAAGCGATCGCATGTTCTGTAAATTTAATTGGAATGCTGTAGCGCGATTGCGCAGCACTCCCTTTGGGAGATCGCGAAGACTAGCAACCTGGAGACTGTCTGTGGGCTTACCGGGCGACAAAGTGATCAAACAGCTTGTTTCATAAGGGATAGAGCCTGAAAGCCACGCTTGAAAAAGAGGCGTTTATGAGGTTTAAGACTAATTAAGCTTAGAGCTAAATCAGCCCATAGTTCCATGCCATAAATCCATAATTGTCCGTAACCAGCAAAGCTAAAATCACTCTGACGTGGGTAATTGTCCTGATGTTGTTGAATCCGTCCAGCATAAGTCTCTATTCCTAATTTTTTCATCCGTTGACCGTACGGCCAAACTATAAGCAATTACAATTAATAAAACTAAGGCTAAAAAACGAGTTTCATTTACTTTAGTATCCTCTAGATTATAACCTCCTGTTTTACAATTTTTGAAGAATTGTTCAATTCCCCATCGACATCTATAGAGGCATAAAGTTTGTTTGAGATTTGGTAGATTAGTTAAGATATACCAAGGTTCTTTTTGTCCTTTATGACTATATTTTCTCTTCCAATAAACAGCGATATTAAATAACCCTAATTCATCTCCTTTACCACATTTAACTCCATGATAAAACTTCGACATCCCCGGCTTAAATCCTTGGTTTTTAAGAACTTGATATTCAAGTCCTATTTCTTCTTGAAAATGAAGGTCTTTTTTCTGACGTAAAGCAAAGTAAACTCCTTGCTCATCAAGCCACTTAGCCAGTTTTGCACTATGAAATTCTCTATCTGCCAACACCACAATTCGACATTTTTTTAACAACTTTATTGCTGTCTTTATCAATCTTTTTTGGGTTGATAAGTTACTATTTCCTACATGATTTAATGTTTCCCAATATAGTGGTAAGGCATGAGTACCCCATACCAATGTCACCATAAATATATTCCGTCCTTTCCACTTTGTTCTATCCAGTGCTACCATTCAGTAACCATATTTTTGATATTGTTTTTTATGAAAATAGCGGCGCTGTTCTCGATTCAATTGTTGTGGTGTTAACGATTGTCTAATCCAATATTTTATCAAGGGAAACCATAATAATTTTACGCAGAGTTTATTTATTCCTAAAAATCTTTGTAAATTACGTTTCCTGCTTTCATATTTAATTGGTTGGGGAAACAAACTCGCCAATTTTGACAGTTTTACTTGGCGATAAGCTTGTATCAATAATAACAATATCTCCAGTGTCAAATACTGCTGTTCACTCAAATGCTTTCGGAAAATTTTGTGATATGATTGTGGTAACATTTTGTTGTTTTGGGGCTCCCTTGCCCCTATTTTTTTACCCCCTTATTTTCTCAAATTATTGCCACATCTCATCTTCAACCCCCTTGTCACCCAGTAAGGCCGTTGGCACTTCCTGTCTAAAGCCAAGTGGCTTCCGTGCCTTTCGGCGATTTTCTTGTGATTCGCAAGTGGTTAGAAAAACTCCAAACCCAGGCTTTTCTTGGATCTGCTACTAGGCCAGTTCAGCTACACGACAAAGAAAAAGCACTTATCGAGAATAGGAGGAAAGTGCTTTTCCTAGAGATTACTAGCCGACAGTTACCTGATCAATACTGACGTCAGTTGCACCAAACACACCGCTGGCCACGGTGATCAGTTGATCGAGGATTTCCTGGCTGGGAACACTGCCCTTTATTACTACCGATCCACCAGTCTGCGCTACCCAGAGAGTGTCAAGGTCGGTCAAGGCTGCATCTTCATCAAATGCTAGAGCAACTCTCTTGGCCAAGCCACTTTGGTCGTATTCACATAGCATGGTTTACATAAACATCAATCTATTTAATCACTATTTTACTGACTCATACACGTAAGTTTACTGGACAGAAGTAAAACTAATGTCTTGTGCATCAGACGAAATCTTTTACACGTTATACTAATATATAATTGTCTTGTCTTGTCTATGCGTTAATTATAATAAAAATCAGGTGCGGAACTGTGTTCTAAAGTCTAAATAGATAAATTATTGCTTCGTTCATTGATCTGAGCGGCTATGTAGTCCCTAACGAGTTCGGATACCCTCTGGCGGGAGATACCCAGTTCCCTGGCGATCGCTGCCTTAGCCATGCCAGAGTTATATAACTCTCGCACCTTCTCCCTAGTAGTGTGGTCGAATTTATTTTGGGTTAATCCCATTCTGTCGCGGTAGTCCCCAATTGTGCTAGAGTGTTTACCAACTAACTTACCTATCTGGCAATTATTTAAACCAGCCTCTAATAACTGCCGGATGTAATTCTGTAGGCTTTCTTTGTCTTTTTTGTAGGGTGATTTTAATGTTTTAGCTTTAGTCTCTTCTGGCATAGTATCTTACTTTTATACAAATACTGCTATTATAGCCTCCAGCGCAGCTACTGTCAAGGGGTTAGGACATAAAAAGCCCAGAAAAAGGTCGTTTGGAGATGTTAAAGACCTGTGGTAAAGCAGATAAAATACTAACAAAAAAACAGCCACCCATTGAGTAGCTGTAGTATCAACACTTTCTAAAGAAAGTTATTAAATTCTAACTTATAAATTCCAAACTCACAAGAGCAAAGTCTTTCTTATAGTGCATAAGCAGAAAAGATTAAACTAAATTTTGGTTTAGAAAGTATATCTGTTGCGGAAAGAACGCCCTCCATACTACCCCAAAAAGGAGAAATGGGAGGTGTGTAAGCACCTCCAGTATGAACTAGAACTCATCCCAAGGTATTTCTGGGTAGTTAATGTCTTCTAATGCGATTAAATTTGATGCTATAGCGTAATCAAACTGCTCTATAGGCAAGCAATAAATTTCTAATGTGATATGCTCGCGGAGCATAGTAGCAAGACCGGAAAGAATAATTAAGTTAAACATTGCAGTCAGTTCCTTTTTGAAAGTGTTGATACTATCAATATAGGAAACTTAATAATAATTGTCAATGGTTTTGGGTAAATATTTTTTCAAAACAAAACCCGCTTTGTGGGCGGGTTACATTAATTTTAGCTAGGTAATGTGGACATCGCCACTCTATATATTCTTTCCCACCTGGTAGATGTCACCTCGCCACAAACCCAGGCGTTTTTGTAGTAGAGGATGGGGAGAGATTCCCGACCATTTTCAATCAAAAACCACATTTTGTTGCTAAAAACCAAGCTAATCATTGCCTTTTTCCTGAAAGTGTTGATATTTTAATAGTAGCAATACTAATAATAATTGTCAAGAACTTTGGGAAAATTATGAGTAATGAAAAACCTACTTGGTCGGCGTTTAACCGTCTGGGCATGAGGACTAAAATTCTGTTTTTACTTCCTCCAAAAGTGCTAACACTTTTTTGTTTAGCTTTATCTCTCCGTTATTGACGAAGGGCATGAGGTCTTGGACGAGATCTATTAACCGCTCTATATTCTTTACTCTAAAAAATCTATATCTAGGTGTGAGATATACTGCGTACCATTGGTTGTCGTGTTGCTGCATTATTTTGAAGTTTTTTACACCATGCTCCTCGAGTTTTTGTAGGAACGCACCTACAGCTTCGTCTTGAAAGTTCAACATAAGTTTCTCCAAGTAAAAGTACATAAGCAGTTTAGTGACTTGCTTAGGTCATTACGTTACGCAGCTACTTTAGTTAGCGCTGTCATCACTAGGTTAAAGAAAGGCTGGCGTATATAGCTCGCGTTATAAAGATGTTCTCCGCAAACATTACGAGCTATTGCTAGTGCTTTTTCCTTTGGGATGCCTAGCTGTTGGATTGTAGTTGAGAGTGTGGCTAATTGCTCCTTGCTGATCACGTCCATGGGCTTTGGTGGTGCATCTGGAACTGGTTCTTGTAGGGTCGTTACAGGTGTTTCAGTAGAAGCAGTGACTTCGGTCTTGGTAGCTTGTTGCTCCTGTCCCACTGCATGGAGTTTTTGGGGCTTTCTTGGAGGTGTCACCAGTGGTTGCCCAACAGGAACTTTTTTATGAGTGGTAGTAGAAGTATTTACTGTAGGTGTTTCGTCGCCTAAGCTATCCGGGTCGGCGTCTTGCGTATCTAAGTTTAACAACCCGCATAGTGCAATCTTTTTGGCATAAGTGGTCGCACTACCTACGAGCTGGGCTTTATTCATCTTTTTGTGGCTGGTCTCCATAAAAACAGTCAGGTCGTAGGCACTCTCCAGCATCTCGCCACTTGCGACATGCCATAGCGTGGCAGTTAGGGTGGTTCCAGTACTAGTAAAGGTAATCAACAAGCCATTTTCTAAGAGAACAGGCTCCACGGCCTCTAGTATGTCCGAATACGTGAAATAGCTGAAATCTCCATAAGCACTGTATTGCTTTTTTACAATAGGCTTAATAGACTTTTTTGCAACTAGTAGGGAAGTAAGGATATTAAGCATAAATCAAATTCCTGAAAGTGTTGATATTACTAGATTAACAAACTTATTAAAAATTGTCAAGGACTTTGGGAAAAATATTTTTGGCAATAAAAGACCCGCCATGTATGATTAAGCAAGCTTAGATTAAGCTATTAAAGAAGAAACTATTTTAATTAGGAGGTTTAAATAAACAGGTTTAGTATAAATAAATTATCTCACATAGGTTCTATTCTCGGTTAATTGCCAACAAAATGCATATCTAAGGAGATTGTAAATTACCCCTACAGGCGATTGCGAAGCACTCGCTACGCGAGATCGCACTACATGATATCCAAAGACAGTAGTTCGGGAGCATTTCTGTTGAGAACATTTATTTAAAAGGGTTGTAACTATTTAAGCTACATTTTTACTTAATCTTCTTCTATTGGGGATTATATTATTAGAAATATGCTAATATTTTAATGCTTGATTCATACTGTAGTTTAAAGTCTCTGGTTCTTGCTCTTCCAATGTATAGGTTTCAAATAGATTTGGGATTAAACCCATTGCGCTAACAATCTTATCACCCAAGGACTTGGAGAGAAATGGTATGACGGAATTTCCAATTTCTCTGAAACCGTGCCAAATAGTGTTATGAAAACGAAACCAGTCAGGAAAGGTATGTAGTCTAGCTGCTTCTCTCACAGTAATACACCTAGGTATAGCATAGTGTATGGGTCTAGGTGCAGTATAAGCACCTTTATCACTCCCTGTTCCTGCCCGTAGGGTATTACACTGTCCGTTGGCAGCTAACTTAAAGAATCTGCTTGTTTTTTCCACTGTTCCAGGATTTGTAGCTTCAAAGCTATCGACTGATTTATTATTGTGTTTAGATGCCAAGTGTCCATAGACGAGGTTGGAAACCCGTCTGGTGTGGCAAAGTTTAAATTCTCCACTGGGTTTGACTGAAAAACTAGTTCTGAATTTGGTGTAGTCTAATTCTGATGAGTCTATACCTGCATCTTGGGTAGTATAGGCGGGGTGAATTACTAGGTCACCAATCGCGTCTTCACAAGTTGACATTGGTAATAACCCAAAGTTAAATAGGGTGAGTTGAGTTGAATTTACTTCTGAATGGGTTGGGTTTGGATAAAATGCTTTATTTACTTCGGCTCTTGACCCAATAATTATTACTCTTTTTCTCTTTTGTGGTGCGCCATATAGAGCAGCATCTAATATTGAGATGGGTTTTGCAATTGAGTACCCAATATTTTCAAATTCGATGATTAATTCTTGTAGGAACTTTTTATGCTCACCCGATGCAATTCCGGGGACATTCTCGAATATAAAATATTTCGGTTTGACTTCTTTTATAATCCTAACATATTCAAAAACTAGGGAATTTCTAGGGTCGTCAAGTTGTCTCTTTCCTATATGGGAAAAGCCCTGACATGGGGGACCACCGGCAATTAAATCTATATCCGTTGATAACCCTTTCTTCTCTACTGCTTTTAGTAGGTCTTTTGAAGACACACTGGATATATCTTTACAGATGCTAACTCCGTATGGAAAATTGAATTGATGAACCAATTTGTGTATAGGGCCAATTTCAACACTAGCAGCAATATTAAACCCTGCTGCTTCTAGTCCCAGTGACATTCCACCACATCCGGAAAAAAGATCTATAGCTATTGGACGCTCCATACTGCTTTACTTTCTACGATGGTTTTACTTTTTCTATATCTAATTCTCTGAACTTTTTATTCGGTTTTTTATTCTGTTTTGGGCGATCGCCAAATACATTAGAAAGGAATGAGATTGGGGTCAGTATCACATTCTTCTAGTTTGTTTGTGTAAGTTATATGGGGTGTTAATTTCATTATTTATGAATCTCCTGCCATTCATTCCATTCAGAAGATTCAAGTTCTTCAGCGACCACCTCAATTTTGTTTTCTTCATACTTTTTAATCAACTCATACTATAATTCTAGGTCTAATTTTTTCATTTGTCAACAGATTTATCAAAAAAAAATTAAAAAATGATTATATTTTTAGTGGGTAAATTATTGTCTGATTGAGTCAATAATCTATAAATATTTTTGTGTTTATTATTGAGATGGGTGGCTTGAGCTTCGCTCAAGCCACCTCTTATTCTGTTTATTAATAAATTTTAGTATTTTCTTATTTCTAATTAGTGATTTCTGTTTTTTTATGGCTAGTTTTAAAAGTGATTAGTTTTTGGCACAGTCGGTAAATTCTTAACCGTCTGGATAATCTATCCAACGAGCTGAGGATAAAGTTTATCCAGCTGTAGATTAATGTTGGTATTTTAGGTAGATATATTCTAACAGCTGGAGAAACTCGTCCTGGCGAAGTTGAAACCACTCGGGAGGACTTTGTGCGCGAAGGAGGTTTTTAAAGCTAACAGATAGCCCCAAGGACTATAACTAGCTAGGGTTATTGTCCGGATGAATATCATGTTTTGTATGATTTTCATCAATTTTATCTAATGCTCTGGTTAGAGTTTCTCTAATCCACTTATTTCTATTCGTTCCAAAGGTATTATTAAGCCTACTCAAAAGAGATTTAGTAACCCATAAGCGAAGTTGTGCATTGTTTGGTTCTCCTTCACAAGAAAATTGATATTTTTTTAGTTCAGGGTTTCCACCAGGTCTAGCCATATTTTTATCCTTGTTATTTTTAAGATAAAATGTCCCCACTTCCCATTTTTTTTAACTAGCTTGCTTCTGTAATGATAAACTCCTTAGTCTATCAATAAAGTTATTATATTCCTTTTTCGGAATATCTCTAGTTCCATTGAACTTAAAAGATTCTAGAGTTGCTTTTACATCATCGTTGGATAATCCAAACTCATTTCGTATTAAGAACCAAATCTTCTTTACTTGCTCGTCAGATATTTTTTCTACATTAGTAGAGATATCTTGATTGTGGGGGAGAACTTTGATTTTATACTCGTTTGCCAATAATTTTAAAGACCTCTTGATATCTTCTCTCAACATGTCTACGTGCTGTAGTAAGTATCTTACAGTACCAACTTGATCATCAATATATCTGCCAATTCCCCACTGTTCAGCTGCATTCTTAAATGCTTCTGCTGTGACACGGTCTCCAAAGCTACCTCGAGTTATTTCCTTTCCTTGAGCAGACTTCACAGAGATTGTTACGTTCCCAAAAGCCTCCTTTCTTACATCGAGAATCGTCAAGCCACATCTGCAAAAAGCGTGATTTTCGATTGTTGTAATCTCCGAATAATCTAAAGTCCAATCGGGACAAACTTGATCTAATCTTTCACGGATTACCTGCCAGCTTAGATAGACCCACTTTCCACCTCCTGGCAAATCTCTAATTTGGTGTAGTTCTGGATCCAATGGCTTTTTGAGTTCAGAAATGATTTTTTTGAGTTGTTCTTGTCTTTGGTTAATCATTGTGTTAGCATCCTATTGGTTGAAAAGCCAATCGGGGAATCCTTTGGTCAGGTATCTTCCCCGATTTATCCTCTCTTAAAGGCTGTGGACTGGCAGCCGTTAATGCACGTTTTTTACCCATTCTAAAAATAATTTTTTAAAGTAGGTGATACTAGTTGTCACCTACTTTTATTTATTTAGAACGGTATCAGGGATTCTCGAGTGAATTCAGTCAACTCTTCTGGTGTGATTAGAAGAATATCTCCAGACCCATTTCTGCACGCAATGCGTACCAAGAATTTATCTTCTATTTGTTCACAACCGATGGAAAGGACTTCAACAAAATCTTCGATTTTTGGTAAGTAAAATGATAAAGGTAATAGTTTCATTGGTCAGGTATCTATTAACTACATTTTAAATATAGCATGGTATCATGTAAATGTCAACAGTTTTTTGAAAAATTTTTCTAAAAAAATACCTTTTTTGAAGATAAGAACAAAAGCCCGTCTTGGCGGGCTTAGACTCTAAAAAAGACTAATTTGAATAGGTTGTAATATTGGTTCGTGATACCACCAATTTTCTTCTATTTGTTGCCCGACCCAATGTGGAGGGTTGGGACTAAAAACACATACTCTTTTCTCTAGCCCGATCGCGATAGCAATAGTGCCCCAAGTGCCTGAACCATGACCAGAAAAAGAGCGCGAGGGTTTAACTTCGTGGGGGCAGGAGCCGGAAGGAATAGCTATGAGTAAACCTTCTGAAGAGGAAGGAATAGCCTTTACACAAGCGGTAGAGCGCAAAGCAAGTGCAGCCTTAATATTAGTTTCATAATTAGCAGCTTTGAAAACGGTAGCATGAGGAAAGTGACTGACAACTAAATTGTCTATGCCATTAGCACAACCAACACAAATTTGAGCTTTTTTTGGAACTTTTTGAACTATATATTTCAGTGCTTTAATTTCTTGAGCTTGAGGGTTGCGAGAGCCTGAAAAACCAATAACTTTAGAATTTTTTAGAATTGCATCTAATTGAACTTGAACTGGAGAAAACATAGCGAGTAGGATTCGTAAATTTGCTATATTTTTATTATAGTACAAATGTACAAACTAAGATAAAAATTCTTATATTTTTTTCTAATTTATATTTTTTGAATCATAAATATAACTTATTTATTGACAACATAGGAGGCGGTGGGGCGGGACTGACTAACCTAACCACCCCTAGCAACCTGGGGGCGGTGGGGCAGGACTGACAACCTAACCACCCCTAGCAACCTGGGGGCGGTGGGGCAGGACTGACAACCTAACCACCCTTGGTAACCTGGGGCGGTGGGGCGGGACTGACTAACCTAACCACTATTGGTAACCTGGGGGGCGGGGCGGGACTAACCTAACCACTATTGGTAACCTGGGGCGGTGGGGCGGGACTAACCTAACCACTATTGGTAACCTGGGGGGCGGGGCGGGACTAACCTAACCACTATTGACAACCTGGAACTGCGAGATTGATAAATGAGCGATCGCATTTTGAGTTACACAGCGATCGCCTAGCTAATAAGGCGATGAGTAAATAACTAATGAACTATATAAGTATTACGGTATACTAAAATAGTATTTTAGTATACTAAAGATTTTTTTACTTAGATGTTAGGTTCTTAATTTTAGTGAGTGTAAGATTCGAAGACCAAGAACATTGGTGTGTTTTTGTTTATACGGCTATTATAGGGGGCTGACGGTATTTCGTCAACCCCTTGGAACATTAGGGTTTCTTATCGTAGGACAATGTGGGAATTGGCATACCGCCCTCAGTGGGCACATACACTGTTACGTTACCTTTGTTAGCACCTTCTTCCAGACCAGTGATATACAGATACTGCAGGTATTCACGGTTATCTTTCAGCGAATTACCAATGATTTGGTTCGCTTTCGCAACACCACCTGCGCGAATCACTTCTGCTTCGGCAAGTTTTTGTGCGGAATCCATCTTTGCTTGTGCATCTAGAACTGCAACCTGGCGAGTATATTCTGCCTTTTGTAGTTCTGCCTTACCGGCAAGAGATTGTTCCCACACATTATAGAGCGGACCAACTACAGCATTGATGATAAACAGAAAGAGAAAAAAGGAAACGCCGATGATTATGACCTTCCACACAGTTTTGTTTTCTTTGTCTTCTTTGTCTTCTTTCATTTGTTGTTCTCCAAAGTAGATTTAAGCAGTTTATTAACAGTGCGTTTAGCACGGTAGCTTAGAATAATATCACTGACACAATAATCGAACACAAATCCATCCATAATTGTTGTAATAATTATTTCTTTGGATTTGTATAAGTTCGAGTGACAGGATTGTATTTATATACTGTACCAAAAATTTTAACAGTTTTAGGTGCAGGATTTTTGTGATAGGGTTTAGACATAGTGATTCACAAATTAACAAACCTGCTTTGCTCTGGGAAGTGGAATCGATGGAAACATCCCTAATACTGGATCTACTGCATTCTCTATTGTCTAAAACTACTTTCCTCAAAGGAAGTGGAACTAATTAATGGAAAGACCTAAATGGTTCAGGTATGCGATCTCGCTACGCGAGATCGCAGGATCTATTGATGACTGAACCATTTCCTAAGAATTTGAACAATTCACTACCAATGGTCAAAGACTTAAATAGCGATATACAGTACGTCTTATCGTATAGTTATTAGAATATATAATAGTTGTGATTCTACTATTTTAATAATTAACCGCGTAAAACCCCATCCCTTTGTGGGTGGGGTTTTACGCTCGATCAATAAATAAATTGAGATTTTACCCCGGGCGTATAAATACACCAAGATAAATTCCTTATTTTTCAACGCGTCTCCGTCATCTGTTTTTATACATAAAATCAAGTCTAAATTTATATCTTAAAATGCGGTCAACATTTTAATAAGTTCTAGAATTACTGCAAATACGCTATTTTTCGATTAGATAAGATTTACAAATAGTTTGATTAAATTACTTTTTAATCTTTTATTTAAGACCAATTCTAGTAGCTATATTTCTAGTAAAAATGCCCGATCGTTTTGCCAACAGGGACTTGTAGCAAAAAGAAAAAAAGTACACCGGGACAGTGAAAATCTCCTACCTCTCCTGGTATACTTTGATTAACAAAATAATCTATTTCAGTTGAATTATATCATGGAAGCAAAACAGCAGCAACTACCATTGGGATTAATTTCCAAAAATGAGTCCTACTACAACACCGAGCTAGAAAATCTAGCAAGATACCACACAATAGAAAATGATGAAGATTGCATCCCACTGCGCGATCGCAAGAAATACTTCCCAGCTAAGAAAAATAGAGACAAAAGAGAGCAGGTAGTAGAGTATTCCAGTTATCCCAATAAATTATCGGGACGGCACTACAAAGAATTCATTGCCAGTGGGATATCAGAAACCCTGATCAAAATTAACTTTAATCGAATAACGGGGGTAAATTGTCATGAGCTTCTATACCCTAATAGTACCTTTAAACATATAAAGAACGTGTTGCAAGGTGGATGGACACACGTAAACTACGATATTTTACGTGGTACTGATAGTTCCTTTAAGCAAGTAAAATTGGATATCCCATCTGTTACAGCAGAAGGCGAAATAAAAAAATATCTTTGCCCATTTGGTTTGCCTACTAGCATCTTCTTACCTAAAGTGGATGATGTAACAGCTGCAAAGATAGCGGCTAACTACAATCTATATTATGAGCTTGATAGTGTACCTGAGAAATGGACAGAGTCTTTTCCCGAACTACCACCCATTGAAAAAGCAACATTCTGGGAATGGGTAGCTGTTAATTCTATCCCGGTCTACTTAGTTGAAGGATTCAAAAAAACAGTATCTTTATTATCCCATAATCAAGTAGCAATAGGGTTACCAGGAGTAACTATGGCTACCATAAAAGGAAAAAGACTTTTAAAACCAGAATTGGCTGTTTTTACTAAAGTTCCAAGAAAATGGGTAATTTGTTTTGATCAAGATCAAAAAGATAAAACAGTCAGAGCGGTGTATAAAGCTAGTTTAAAAATAGCTGAACTTCTCACCCCATCAGCGTTAGGAGTTTACTATCTTAGTTGGGATAATAAGTTCAAAGGTATAGACGATTTCTTTGGTGCAGGTGGGAAAGAAGTGCGCGAACTCCCCCATCAGTTAAAACCACCTACTGCTAATAGTATAGTATTTGATAGTCAGTATCTTCCATCCATAACAGAGTGGAACATACCTGCTCATACAAACATAGTTGCTGTTAAATCAGCCTATTCCACTGGTAAATCTGGAAGTTTTGGTCTTATCACCAGTCATGCGATCGCTCAAAAGAAATTCACCATAATTTTATGCCCAACCCAATCCTTAGTGTCGATGGGGTGTAAACGTGCAGGGTTACCTCACAAATCTCAATGGACACCAGAAGACAGAGAAGGTGTTGTAATGTGCATCCACAGTTTTAATCCTTATAGCGCTGTAGGAAGGGTGTTATTTCCGTGGCTGGATGAATTTGTGTGGAACGGTGGAGAAGTGGAAATAATTATGGATGAAGCCCAGACAATATTTAAATCTCTGTTTCTAGAAAATACTAAGACCATGGAGCAGTGGCGGCGGTCAATAATTGATAGTTTGGCTAAGTATTCGATTCGGTCTCGCTTTTGGCTATTTGATAACGACTTAGATATTCACTGTGTTGACTTCCTTAAAAAACTCTGCAAAATGGGGGAAATTGAGAATCCTACTGATTATTGGGTTATAAATAACTTCCAAAATCAACTAGAGCAAGTTTATTTATTTCCTTCAACGAATCTGGATCTAAAACTTATAAATCCACAGTTACCAATAGGGATAGTCCCCTATTTATTGAAAACCTGTGATAATATGGTTCTCGTACAATTAACAGGACAATCTGTAGAAGGTAAAAAAGGATTAAATTCTACCTTATCAGCAGAAGAATACTACAAAAAACTGGGTTTATCAGTTATTAGAATAGATCGTGAAACCGTGTCAGATATCAACCATCCTGCCTATGATTGTTTGAGTAATTTCAACCAGTTTCTATTAGAACAGAAGAAAGCTGGTATTAGAATAGTCCTTACCAGCCCCATATTAAAAACTGGTGTAAGTATTGAAGATCCACAGGAGGATCAACTATTTGATTTTGTGGTATCGGTCAATACTGGAGTTTTATCACCTGATTTAGTTTTGCAGTCACTCTTCAGGTATCGTAATTTTAAGGTTCCCAGAATTATTTTTGTTGCCCGGCGCGGCTTAATGTTACTGTCACATGGCTACACAAATAATCAGGAAATTTACAAATATGAACAGCAGCAAAATCGGTTATCTAAACAACTTTATAACTGTTTAGAAGTAGAAGATGATAGTGATAAAACTACAAATTTCGCACTAAATGAATATTGTAGACTCGCCAGTATCAATAATATGGAAATGGTACAGTACAATTCTGTAATACTCAATAGAATCACTATGACTTCCAACAATATAAGCTACTTTCTCTCTGATAATTTAGGTAATAATTTATTAACTCTTTCTACTGATGAGGTTAAGAAAGAACTTAAATCCATTAAAAAAGTTATTACACAAAAAAGAGTTCAGGAGACTATTGAAAGTCCTGATTTAACTCACACTGAAGCACAGGAAATAGAGCGATCGCTCAAGAACAAAGAAGATAGCTTGAAGCTAAAAAAGCACAAGATAAAAGAAGTATTTAAATTGAGAGAAATTACTGCAGAACACGTTATGAACTACGATTTAGGTATCGTGTTGAAGCTAAAACTGCTGTATTATTCTACAGTAGGATACAAATGGGTAAAAATAAGAGATGAGAGAAAGCTATCAGGGCATAAAGATAGAGATATTGTGAGAGAAAACAAAGATGTGCTATATCACAAAGCCAACTTAGTAAATCGACTCTTTAGTCTGGGTTTAAAAGAAGTATTAGATAGGGGAGAGATATCCAACCAGTCACCAGAAGTTCTACAGTTTATGGAACAGATAAGATTTTTACAGAAAGATATAAAACATGTCCTAGGAATCAAATTCTACCAGTCACCAATAGAACTTATCTCCCTGTTAGGTAAAATGCTAGGCTTTAAGTTACTCAGTATAAGAAAACTAAAACTCGCTGATGGAGAACGTTTACGTATTTATAAAGTTGTCTCGTCCTGGGAGAATGGAGAAGGTGAGTACACCCTGACTCTTGCTGAACTGACAGATCACCTTTTTAGCTACTGGGCGCAGGATAGCGAAATTATGGCTTTATCCCACTTTTTGGGAAGTAAGGTCACAAAGGAAGAGATATGCTATTGGGAACAGCAAATAACAGATCCAAGAATTGTTCAATATCTCAGACTAAAATTCTCTTAAACGCACTTGGGGACACCATTCCCTATATTTAGGATAGCAACAATATTCTGTTCTTCTCTCTTCCATCCGTAGCCTAACTCAAGATAGTAGTTTGGGTATACATATAAAAAGGGCGATCGCATCTTACAGGTTAGGATTCCAACATTTATCTCAATACAGTAGGTTTCTCATAGAAAGGCGATCGGTCATCTAGTCTGCTTTCTAGACTTTGCACTTCCTTTTTTTGGATATCGAAAGACAGTAGTTCGGATAGGTTTCTAACTGTGAACTCATCGTGCGATCGCATTTCATAGAGATTGCCTTGAGGACAGTAGTAATGATATTTAGACTTCTTTATTTGGGGGAGAGGAACTAAGTGGCGATCACCTGGACGTTTAATAGATTTGGCTTTTAGCTTTATGCCAGGACAGTAGTTCGGATAGATTTTGCGTATAGTAGTTTTGGTAAATTACTATTACAGTAGGTGTTGAGCCTATCGCTGGTTTTTAGATTAATCACCGTAAAAAACATGCAATTTATTATCACTTTCCAAAACTATATAGTTATGCTCCTTTAATACGCTTAAATACATTTCTTGTAGTGAATGCAGATGCTCATGTACTTTAATAATACCATATAAATGAATCATGAAATCAATTATTGCATCAAAACTGCAAAAATATCTATCACCTAAAGTATGGAAATTCTGCATATCTTTTACAGCGAATTTCAGGTAAATGAACCACGGTTTTTGTTTCGCGCAAAGGGAGAAGGTAATCAAAATCTGGTTTAAATAGATGAAAACTGCTGTAACTCGTCTGAATATGAGGTAAAGTTTACTCCTAATAATAATCCTTTTCCCGACGTGGTGTAGATTTTATACATATTGATAAATTTATATAAGATTATATGAAAGAAAAGAAAGATAAAAGCGATAAGCCGAAAAAACCAAAGTCACGCTCCGGGGCGCCAGAAAAAAAACTTACCAGAGGACAAAAGACCGTACTGATCGCATCGCTGATAAAACAGGGCGTAACTCTCCGATTTATTGCGAAAAAGTTGGGCTGTTCTCTGGCGACAGTTTCTGGAATCGCTAAAGAACTGGGATACAAGTTTCCCACACGAACTCCAGAAATTCTTTCTCTCCTTGATCAAGGCTTCACTCAAACAGAGGTTGCTAAAAAGTTGGGCGTCTCAAGACAGTTGGTTTCTGCTGTCGCAAAGCGATCGCAAGCCAAAAATGATGAAGAGGAACAGAAGGAAACAGATACCAGCAATGACCCATAACACCTTGTTCACAGGTGACTGGGTTGAGCAACGTATTGCGAGAACAGACAAGATATGTGAGATATTACTTTGACTCTAATCAAATGAGTGCAGGATTCTTGTATTTTTCATTTATGCTTGACAAGTCGCAAGACTTTACAAAAATTATTAATTATTTTCTGTAAACCTATTGCATATCTGTTCAAATAGTTTTATAATTAGAAAAAAGTAAGGTGATCTACATTTCTTGGACGAAAGCTCAGATCACCTTACACCCCAACATGGAGGCAAATAGATTATGGCACAGACTAGAAATTTTATCAGCAATGTGGATGACACTGGAGTGGTTAACTCTAGAGTAGTTTCAGCAGGTGGTCACCGGGAACCACTAAAACATCTGTTGATCGGGTCGAAAAAGACGGTAATTAGTACGATTCACTATCTACACGTGCTTGGTTATGCCAATGCAACGGATTGGAGCGATCTCACGCCAACTGGTAATTCAGGGGAGGTTATGAGTATTCTGGTAAGACACATTGTGATTAATTAGTTTTCTACTTAACTCGTGGGTCTTCCCATGAGTTAGAGATATATCAGAGTCATCTTGTGTAGTGGGTGCTTGGCAATCGCATTTATATCTCATGTTGAGTTTCCTTTCGGAAACTCAACCTGGAATATTAGCAGACTGATTTCATAACAGTAGTTTTTCTCAGATGGGCGATCGCGAAGCACTCCCATAGGGAGCTGGCTTTTATTACTCTTGCTAACAATCTACCCTGGGGTAGATGCAAAACGGGAAAAATTGTGTTTTTCAGTTTTATCAGACAGGCGATCGCACCTTGTAAGTTGTGATTATAACTTTTATATCACTGAAGAAAAAATAAACTCCATATAGTTAGTGGGGGGAGATCACATAGGCTTATCCCAATTAGTAAATAACTATCTGTTGTCTATATTGGAGGAAGATAATAATAAACAGTCATAAGTTTATCATATATGATTAGTGCTGATTCTCTCTGGGAAGTAGAATTAGTTCCAAAAGTTTTATAGTTAAGATTTTCTCTACAGGTGGCGAATAAATAAATATTACAATATTTATATTATATGTAAATTATTAGTTTTTTGGTGTAAAGTTATTATAGATTGGGAATTTAAGGGATTTTCTCATTATTAAGATGAGATAATTAGTCCAGTATTTATGAAAAGTAAAAGTGATATTAAAGATAGTAAATTAAGTGATTAACGAAAGAGATGCGAAGGTCAGGAAAAAACGCTGGAATGCCTATTATTTCGTCGGGAACCTCGCACCCTTGTGGTGTAAGGGTTTCAGCCATTATTTTCAGGGTGGTGGAGGTGAAAAACAGAGAAATTTTGCTGACCTTCGCAAAGTGGGTCTGGACACCAGTCAGGGCAAGGGCTTAAAATAGAGGGGTGCGCTTCCCTCTGGGAAGTGGAATTAATGGAAACTTTTGTTGTTATAGAGGTACATGTAATCTGTAACTCAATAAGTGCGCTTCCCTCTGGGAAGTGGAATTAATGGAAACAGGATTTTAAAGATCCTGAGTGGTAGTGAAAATTCTGTGCGCTTCCCTCTGGGAAGTGGAATTAATGGAAACTCCTTCCCAAGAAGGCTTGAAAAAACCAAATCAAACTGTGCGCTTCCCTCTGGGAAGTGGAATCAATGGAAACTTTTCATGACGCTAATAGTCCTTTACTTTTTTCTGGAGTGCGCTTCCCTCTGGGAAGTGGAATCAATGGAAACGTTCATGGTGGTGGTGTTCATGTGCGCTTCCCTCTCGGAAGTGGAATCAATAGAAACGACCTAACTCGTGGGTCTTCTCATGAGTTAGAGATATAGGTAATACTGATTTCATAACAGTAGTTTTTCTCGGATGGGCGATCGCTCTTATATTCAGTCTATTCTTTAGAAATTAGACATCCTTATTGGATATCTGAGGACAGTAGTTCGGATAGCTTTCTAGGTAGCGCTTTTGCGATCGCATCCCCTAAGTTTTTTGGACTAACAGGGTCGCCTATGGGAAAAACAAACCCCACATACTAAGTGGGGAGACCAGCGATAGAATATACTGATGTTGTTATCACTACTGCTATTATCTGGTGATCAACGCCTAATGGCATCAAAGGTTGAAACAGTTCCAGCTTGGTGCTAACTTATTGTCTATATACAGTGATCAACGCCTAATGGCATCAAAGGTTGAAACAGATGGTGTGATATCGCGCTACGTGGTTCCCCGAGCGCCGTGATCAACGCCTAATGGCATCAAAGGTTGAAACAGCCGCCATGGGACTCGAACCGACCATGGTGGTCTGTGATCAACGCCTAATGGCATCAAAGGTTGAAACAGCTATCGCCTGTACTGGCTCGGTTGTTCTGCCGCTGTGATCAACGCCTAATGGCATCAAAGGTTGAAACAGATTATACGCTATTGTACTTACCAACCAGTATTTATCGTGATCAACGCCTAATGGCATCAAAGGTTGAAACAGAGGTAAAGGTTTTGGTCATGTCAACCGCTACCAGGTATTGTGATCAACGCCTAATGGCATCAAAGGTTGAAACAGTCCTAGACCACTGAAATACGTGTACTCATCTAGCGTGATCAACGCCTAATGGCATCAAAGGTTGAAACAGTTGCTAGACGCGCGTCAGGGTAACAGGGATGCACGTGGTGATCAACGCCTAATGGCATCAAAGGTTGAAACAGAGTCAAATTTTCAAGATTTAACTCATTTAATTTACGTGATCAACGCCTAATGGCATCAAAGGTTGAAACAGAACTATTTCGATAGTTTTTTGTTTTTAACCACGAAAGTGATCAACGCCTAATGGCATCAAAGGTTGAAACAGGGCGGTAGCTGAAAACCAGTTCCAGAAGCCTTTCTATGGTCATTTTACAAGCACCTGATCTGAAATGCAAGAAAATGAACAAATTTTGCTTGAAAAGTGAATTTTACATGCTCCCTATATAACTTGAATCCCTTATCCTTACTTACTTTCAGACAAAATACAAGCATCTATTTCATCCTCAAATTCTTCAAAAGCATATTCTGCGAGACTTCTTGAGGATCTGTTCTATTTTTTTACTGAACAATTAGAGATGCTTGCATTATTAAAATTTCGCAAGACTATTATACGCTTTATGAATTATCGAGATACTCAGAATCATGTATATTAATGATGCGAAAATCAGTGGATTTGGGATTAGGAGGATTAGTAGTAAGAGTTAAACACAGTTATTGCGTTTCCATATTATTGCCCTATGGGTAATTTAGACCAAGCAGATTCTGGTGGTTCAATAACAAAATCAGTGGGATAAAAAACTCGAATTCTAGTCTTAGTATTATCTGCTCGGTTGATCCAAGTAGTTAGTCGACAAATTCTCCTTTCTGGATAAGTTCCGTTATCTAGTTGACAGTACCATCTCGTACAGGGTGGTCTATCAATCAGTTCAATATTGTCAAACAAAAAATTATTATCCCCTGCAAATGGAATTCCATAGCGTCTATCTTCCAATTCTCCATTCAATCCGCTTAGTATACGATTACATAAGTATTCCTCGGCTCTAACTCCTACTATTAGTTTGAGGTTAATAATTACCTCTCGACGGACTGGCGCAATCCAGTATTTATTACCATAAGTTTTAGTAGCAAGTTCTTTTTTCCCTGAATCACCTACTGGATAATGATGCAGTTGCTGGGATAGAATGCCAATCTCAGCTTTAGGTTTATCGGGAAGATGAGGAATACCTACGGCAATTTCGATTGAAGGTAAATCATCCTTAATCAAGGTAATAGCCTGATCCGTAGCGGATCTCTGCTCAATTCCTGCGAAGTTTAGCAACATACCATAAACAGTAGTGGGAGATGGTACAGGAGTTGTAGAGCGATAAGATCCAGACTGAAATGGTCTAAATGCTGCGAAAGGAGCTTCAATAAGAAGAAACACTTGTCCCATCTCCTAAAAATTGATTTGCTAGGTTTTCAAATAATTGTTCAGGATTATTGAAGAGGTTAACATTTGCCTGAATTAATCGAGATTTCTCTGCTTCACTCATTTTCCTGACAATTTCTCCGCCAACCCAAAATTCATTTCCTGGTAGGTCTTTTACATCAGTTCCTGAACTTAATCTCTTTAGTTCGGGAAAACTACCATCCTCTTCAAAGCCATAAGTTTTATAACCTGCAACCAATTTAGGAGTTAATCGCACTACTACTGAACATGGAGCAAACTCATAATATGCTCTAGCATGTCCTCCCGCAACTCTATTTAATTGTGAAATTGCATGTAATAATGCTCGAACCCACTCTGGTTTTTCTAAACAATCTCTTTGTGATAGGGCAAAAGGATATTGAAATGATGTATGGGTTACTTCTCTATATATTAAAGCAGAACTACTTGCGTTTTTCCATGGGCTTTTTCCTGCATTTAGAGGAGATTGATGAAATACAGCATCATATTTATAAGGGCTTAATGCAACTGCCATGTTACAACGAAAAATACTATCTCTTTTTGGCGGTAATGATAATTCCTTCATTTTTTTTACATCATTGGTTTGTGCGACCATATAACCAAACAAAAAGTCATCTGCATATTTATTAGCATTAGGATATTCTTTAAACTCTACAGCCAATTGATCTTCAGTGTGTAATCTAGTGCGATTATTTGGTTGATTGAGTAAGATTAAAGTTTCTCTAAGTGCATTCCGGAGCGATTCTGGACTAATTACTGCATACTTTTGACCCTGTTTGCTAATTTTCTGTAAAACTGTTCTATTCTCTTCCGATTCTCCTCTATAGTTACCCGCAGGAGCAGAATAGGTAAGAACAGTGGCAAAAAGATTTAGGTTTTGATTTTTACTCATTGTAAATTAATTCCTTTTTGGTTATTTGGTTTGAATTTGCTGAATTTACACCAGATGGCATCAAAGGGAAAGATTTAAAAAAATAAAGCTATGATTGGCATACAAAGCTTTTTTATCTCTCATGCTAATCTTTACTTTATGGAAAAGTGGCTGGAGAGAGCTAATAAGGTTAATGATCTAATTTCCTCAGTTTTATTAAAAAGGTTATCAGCAAACTCAACGAATTCATCCTTCTTAATAAAGGGATAAAGGGTAGAGACAAAATAATCTATAAATGACTGAGATTCAGTACGAGAACGGACAGCTAGAAAAGCCTCATTCGCTATTTTATCCTTTTTTTCATTATAGGATTCAATTTTGGATTTATCCCAAGATTTATCCCATTTTAAACGATATTTATCCCATAGTTTTCTGGATATATAATTATCACAAACATTGTAAACAATCTGAGCATAAGGACGGACATTAACAGTTTCTGAAGTCATGTTAGTTTCTCCTTGGTTTAATATTTCTTGTTGAAATAATTGACGAGCATCATGACTAAAATAACGGTTTTCAAGCCATTTTTTAGGGATGCGACTTAAAAGTCCATCAAATCCATTCCATGGGGGAATTTCTTGAATTTCTTCTTGAGAATAATTGGTGTCAAGATAGGAATTTACTAAGTTAAGTAATCTCTGTTTACGAAACCAAGGACACCAATAACTATCCTTGATTTGAGCATAGCGATCTGTCATTTTTACAACAGGTTTAATATAACTAATTAAATGAAATTTAACGCTATTACCCGCTTTTTCAGCATTAAATATCTCAGCTCCTAATATGGAGTTTCTACTTTTCTTTTCTCCAGTTAGACGAGCTAACCTATCTTGTAAAAGAAAAACATCTAAGGCTCCCTCTTCAACTAAATCAATTACTGCTTCTTTAGGTAAGTATCCTGCTTTTGTATTATCTCTTTGTTTTAATAGCTGAGGAAATTCTTGACAAAATCGCTTTAAATCAGCAATATCTGGAACTACGATAGCATAACTATCAAAATCGGGTTTTCCATCACTATTGATCTTAGAAGGTCGGTAAATTTGAAAAACAAATGGAGCAAAATGCAAAAGAAATTGATATCTGGTTAAATCCTGGGTCGGTATATTATCCGCTGTTTTTGCCATAGCAGCTAAATAATAATTTCCTGATTGTCCTGTAGTTTTATTTGGTTGAATTAAATCTTTCCATATCTCCTCAGCATCTTGGGTGTAGGACATACCATCACACCTGTTATTAAAAGGATTACGAGTAGCAGGAACTCCCCTCATAACATTCCAAAGCATATCACGCCACAACTTTATCCATAGTCCCTTATTATCCTCCGACACTGAATCATCCCAATATGATAAAAATGCTCCTTGAGGCACTATTACTGAATAATAGTACATTTTCTTTAAAGTGCTTTTACCATTGATTTCAAATGATACTTCTTCTACTCGATCATAATCTTTAATTTTTGTTTGTGTAGATCTCTCCTCCTTAAAAGATTCATAAGCAAAATCAAGTAAGGACTTTACTCCCTCGAAGTTAATTTTTAGGTTAACACCGGACTTTTCTAAACCAATTAACTCAGCTATATATCCTTGTCTTTGTTCAATCCAAGTTTGTTTAGACATCTGCTGAACCATCAGCACCAATCCTGCCAGTCCTGCACGATGTTGGCAAGAGGGCAATTCATTCAGCTGGTAAGAGATTTCAATTACATCTGGTTCAATATCTTTTTTGAGACTTTGTTTTTTCATGTTCCAAATCCGTATTTTTGGCAGTAATACTTGCTGTCGGCGATCGCCAAGTAATTGGGTAGATTATCTGGACGACTTCCGGTATAAGTATGGGCAAACTTCTTGGGAATAGGTAAAATATAGCCATCTGAATCTGGATTCTTATTTTCTCCTAGGTTTAAAAAGAGATCTAAATCAGTATCCAAAATAGCATTAATGGAATAATCATCTGTTTCCCGAAAAGGTTCTGAAGTTGCCCAATACCCAGCTTCTATAAAATAACTAGATGGTTCTATTCGTTCTTTTGGAGAGTAGTGTTCTAGTTGTTGGGCCAAGTGTTGTTGAGAGACTATACCTTCCACGGCGGAAATAAAACATTTGGCACTTGAAATTTCTTCCTTGTTGTAAGGTTTAATATCAGGCGGTTCATAAATCCAGATTTGAGAATAATCTATTAATCCATGACGATTAGATCTGCCGAACCGTTGTACCATGGAAGAAATTGGTGCTACCTCTGTAACTAAAGTATCTGCATCAAGATCTAAGGACATTTCACAAACTTGTGTAGTTATTGCAATGACACCTTGTTTTCTAGATTGAAAGGCATTAACTGTTTTTTGATGCTTATCTTTTCTATCCTTTAATCTAAATCGACTGTGATAAATAAGAACTTCAGTGTTGGTTCCTAATTTCTGTTCTATTTCCTTGGCTTTTTGACGGCATCTATCGATAGTGTTGACAACCCACAGTACTCTCTTACCTTGCGCAAAAGCATTTATAGCTTCTTGAATAGCTGTGTGCTCACTAGATAAAGATATTTTATATCTAGAACGATTTTCTGCTTTCTCTAGTTCTTCTAATTCGCGTCTATCTTCTGTAGGAAAGACACACAGTCCAATTTTTCTACTTTCTAGGTCTGATGTTAAAGCTTTCTTTCGTGAACTAGATAGAGTCGCAGTCATACACAAAACAGGAATATCAAAATGCTCCAAGAAACTCAATAAAGATTCAAACATTTTAGAGGAAAAACTATGAATCTCATCAATAACTAGTACAGAATCGACTAAAACTGGAAGTAATACTAATCCAGCATAGTTATGATTTAAGAAAGAAAGAAATTGATCAACAGTAGCCGAAAAGAAACGCTTACCCCAGAATCCTAAAGCATAGAGCCGTTCATCTGTCGTAAAGTCCTTATCTTTGGTTGATTCAGATGGATTTTCTAACATTGCTTTAAGTTCATAGGCTGCTGTTCCTGTTAATAAACTACCATCTGTTTCTGGACACCATGATACATAATCTTTAAATCCTTCCGTGGCAGTTCCTCTGGTGGGATACAGAAAAATTACGCGACCAACTTCTATTTTTTTAACTACTCCTTGTTGCCATTTATAAGCAAAAATTGTTTTTCCAGTCCCACATCCACTCATTAGTAATAACCGCTTGTCCAACTCTGGTGCTTTTTCTTGAAATTTTTTCAAACTAAATGGCTTACCAGTTTTCTGTGTAATTTGTCTATAACGAGGTTGAAGGATCTTATTCTCTATTTCTTCTGGTGTTATTGCAGTCCGATGTAAGTTTTCTGAAACCCATGCAGTAATAGCGTTAGATCCTTCTATGCGAAAAATTCCAGAAGCAACAGAGTCTGCAACTATTAAACCAGATTTTACAGCCAATAATAAGCCTCTCCGCTGCGGATCGTCTGTGATCTCATAATCTAAGTTATCAGCAGCATCTATCACACTATTATAGACAGACTCCCATAAGGGATTGCTAGTATTCCATCGATCTGGTAGTAATGGAATTCCTGCTACTTTAGCTAGTTCTCCTATTCTTTTTAAAATGACCTCTATTTGTGGATCTTGTAAATAAAGTTTAACTTCTTGCGCTAAAGTACGCGATCGCCCAAAAGGTTTTACAAAACCTCGTTGAGACGGTGATGCTTGTAGATGATGGCATAATACAGATGCTGTAATGATATCTAAGTCTAATTGGCTAGGCTTTAACCATTGACGCATGTTAGGAAGATGAAGAATAAGTGCACTAATCCACTCATGACGCAAAGCCTGGTCGCGCTTTTTTCCTTTTATTAGGGAATCAAACTCTTGATTAGCCTTACCAATATCATGAAATAAAGCAGCTATTCTCAAATGTATTAAAAAATTGTCAGGGTTTTGAATTTTAAAAAAACGACACCAGTTATTTAATATTCTGTATTTGAATATTGCTATAACTGCATTTTCTGTATCTTTGAGATGCTGCTCTAAAGTCAGAGGACTGCGACCGGAAATTAGACTCTTAGCTAGTAACTTGTGCGGTGTCATATTTAGTATGATAGTAAGGTTTTTGTTGGGGAAGGTTGGAATAAAAGACACCGCACCCAAGACGACGCTTTCCACCTAATCCATTTATCTGTAACTTAATTGAGTCCTCATCTTTTAAATCAGAAACTACAACGGCAAATCCCACTATAGTGTAACTCCTTTTTTCAGAGGACTTATTTATTTTGAGAGTTAACCTTTTTGGATCTCCTTGCTCATTAGCTAAAATACCAATATTAGCCTGAATTTCCATAGCTTGTAATTGCCTATTAGCTGCTTGTAAAAAAGAGTCAGGTTCAGTGTGACCCTTGATTGTCACTAATCTGGATTTTAAGGATTCATGAGCTTGTATAGTTTGCAGTCTAGGACTCCCCAGGGTTATCTGATATTCTCCAATAGTTAATAGTTGTCCAACCAGAGGATATACTAAGGGTATTGCATCAACTGGAAGTCTTAAATAAAAACGTGACTGGGGAGTTAAAGCAATACTCCCCTGCTTATCTGGAATTCCAGATATGGTATTAATTGCTAATCCTTTCAAATCATGTAAGGTGGGAATCTTTTCGGAAAGAGCCCCTAATAGTCTGTGATTGTGATCTGCATGTAGCTTTGTTCCCTGAACAGGAAATACTAGTTCAACAAGTGGGTTCATGATTTTTTATTTATTGTTAGCAGTGGAATTCTGTCGCTTATTAGCATCGGTGGTTAGTAAGATAAAATTGCAACATACTGAGATTCATCTTTTCAGAGGTACTTTAGTGAGATCCTCTCCTATGATCTAGCATCATTTTGCTGACTCTTACTTTGTATTGTTCTAAGATATCACAAGATCTTTAACTTGTCAACAATTCGTTCCATTCTTTTTTTTGGATATAGGAAGGGGACTCTTATTGAGAATATGGCGTAAACTGCACAAGCAAGAGTGTAAGCGATTAACTGATTTATAGCATAATTCGACAAAGTTTGACGAATTAAGTTTATGAAATAACGCCTGACGGCATCCTAGGTAAAAAGTAGAAGTATAGATATCACAAATGTAAAGAGAGAACACAATACGTTCGTGATCAACGCCTGGCGACATCTTAGAACTTGTTCTTATAATATTACAGTATTTAGATGTCATGAGTTATTTTTCTCGATAATTTTGAACCATTTTTTGAACTTCATCTCTTACCAGATCTATTAATTCAGGAGGTGAAAGAACTATTGCACCACCACCATACCCCAACACCCATCTTTTTAAATCATTTAATCCTGTTGCTTCCATTTGTAAAATCATGGATCCATCGGGATGTTCTTCAATTTTTTGAGTACCATGCCAACGCCTATCCTTCACATATGGGGTAGTAGATGGACTAAACCATATTCTGACCAATTGTGGTTGCCCTTCTCCTAATTCTATTTGAAAACTGTCATTAAGATGATCTTGGATATTAAAACTTGGATCTCTTGTAAAACTACAGCTTAATAACTGCAACTTTTTGATTCTATCGACTCGAAAATAACGAATGGCTTGTCTATTATGACAAAACCCAATTACATAATAATTAGTACCCCTATGAATACGTAAATTATAAGGATTTACAATTCTTTCAGAGAATGTATCACGACTTGCTGTATAGTATTCTATCTTTATCTGTTTTACATTATCAATTGCTGTTACCAGATTTCGCAAAATTTCCGGAGCAATATAAGTCTCTGCCCCTCCGGTAAAAATAATTCTTTGATCTGATAATTTTTCTGTATTTATCTGAACTTCTTTGGGTACTCTTTCAGTCAACCGCAAAATCGCTGAATCTAAATCATTTATATAAGCACTTCCGGCATAGGATTCTAGCATTTTTGCACCTAGCATTACTGCAAATAGTTCTGATATTGATAGATTAATGCTAGGCAATCGCCATGTTTCATCTGTATAGTGGAATCCTTGTTTAGACGAAAAATCAAGAGGGGCATTGAATCGATCACGCAAAAATGCTATGTCACTCCGTAATGTACGTTCACTAACTTCTAGTCTTTCTGCCATTTCTCGTGTTGTGAAACGCCTATTATCTCTAATCATTGAGTCTATTTCTAGTAATCTTAGTAAATGCCTTGACATAGTAGACATACTCCACATATGGGTTACAAAAGGTTTGATGTATCAAAGTAAGTCAAACTCAGTGATTGAGTTTGGTTACTTAAACAGGTATTAGGACTATATTTTTTATCTTTATGGCAATACTAAACCAAGTACCCGGCAAAAAGATTTCCGCTTTTTAAAAAACCAGATTTTCTAAAATTTTACGGAACACAAAACGTCTTGTTACATCTAAATTAGACAAGACATAAAAAGATTAAACTTTATTTAGCAACTTAATTACATTTACATTTTTTGGGTGATCAACGCCTAATGGCATCAAAGGTTGAAACAGATATTATAAAAGTATTGAGTTAGAAACTAAAGTAGTGATCAACGCCTAATGGCATCAAAGGTTGAAACAGAAAGACACAAGTTTCATAAGTTCTCCTAACAACTTGTGATCAACGCCTAATGGCATCAAAGGTTGAAACAGATACTTCCGTAGCCAACGCAATCTGGGCAGGTTTTTTGTGATCAACGCCTAATGGCATCAAAGGTTGAAACAGGTTTTTGTTATCTCTCCCTATAAGTTATTTTAATGTGTGATCAACGCCTAATGGCATCAAAGGTTGAAACAGCAGACATGGTTGCAACATATGAACGTGCCATATATCTGTGATCAACGCCTAATGGCATCAAAGGTTGAAACAGACTACTTGAGTCAACAAAGAAAACCCAAGCTGATTTGTGATCAACGCCTAATGGCATCAAAGGTTGAAACAGAACCGAGCCAGTACAGGCGATAGCGGATATGATGGGTGATCAACGCCTAATGGCATCAAAGGTTGAAACAGAAAAATCCGACATTTTCTTTATTCGTCTGATTGTAGTGATCAACGCCTAATGGCATCAAAGGTTGAAACAGTAGAGACAGAACAAGACGCACCATTGGGCGTTCTTTCGTGATCAACGCCTAATGGCATCAAAGGTTGAAACAGTAGACAGGTGCAATGGTTCAATACTGAGTCAGGTTAGTGATCAACGCCTAATGGCATCAAAGGTTGAAACAGAATTACACCCCACTGGTGGTGGTAGTCCCTGTCATCGTGATCAACGCCTAATGGCATCAAAGGTTGAAACAGATAAGCATAACCAGTAGAGACTAATACTGCTTAAAGTGATCAACGCCTAATGGCATCAAAGGTTGAAACAGTTATCTGACTATCCGGATGTAGCTTGGCATTGAATTGTGATCAACGCCTAATGGCATCAAAGGTTGAAACAGCTTCCATTTCCTGTGTTTAATAACCTCCCCAGACTGTGATCAACGCCTAATGGCATCAAAGGTTGAAACAGCACAGTTCATCAAACAAATTTTGCACGCCAATAGGGTGATCAACGCCTAATGGCATCAAAGGTTGAAACAGTAGGGCGGTAGCTAAAAACCAGTTCCAGAAGCCTTTCTATGGTCATTTTACAAGCACCTGATCTGAAATGCAAGAAAATGAACAAATTTTGCTTGAAAAGTGAATTTCACATGCTCTCTATATCACTTGAATCCCTTATCCTTACTTACTTTCAGACAAAATGCAAGTACCTATTTAATCAGTCAATTTCTTAAAAATCATATCTTACAAGACTTTCTGCCTATCTCTTTTGTTTTTTTTACCAACAGTCAGAGGTGCTTGTATTATAAAATCTTGTAGTAACTTTCTGCATCAAACCAGGCTCCAGAGCGGTTATACTTGTGTATGTCACTTATACATTGATGAGAAAGCCGAATTAGTAACAGCTCATCTTCACTCGTTAATATTATTTCTAATTCCCACCTCAATTTTTCACGTGTTCGCATAGTCAGCCAGCATCGAAAAATAGAATACTGAATCCTGTCACCATATCCTTGTAATAAATTGTATGCTTTGCGCCAACGATTGGAGTTGCGAATATCATAACAAATAAGATAACAATTCTTGTGTTCTGCCATGACTAAAAATTACCTCAATATTAAATTGCCAAACAAACCTGGTTCACCGCTCCACTCTTTTTCTAGTAAACGTACTTCTAGTTCAAATAAACGACGATAGGTAAGAGAATAACCTGTTACCGGATGCTTCCAGGTTTCTTGTTTACGACGCTCATATAATTCAATAAACTTGCGTTTTCCAGAGTCAGTTAACCAGACTTGTTGTCCTCTAACATCAAAATCATTCTGAGGATGCCATTGATGTCGATTTATTGAATATATGACTATTACATCTACCAATGGTACTCTAAATATTTCTAATAAATCTAATGCTAAAGGCGCAGCCTGAGTGCGTGGTTGATGATAAAAACCTAGTGCTGGTTCTAGTCCAATATTCAAGATAGCATTCATTACATCCTTGAGAACCAAAGCATACCCAAAACTTAATAATGCATTAAACCTATCTTTTGGAGGTCGTCGATTTCTGCCATTAAAGTGTAGCTCTCTTACTACATCTTGTACAATTAAATATGGTAATGCACTAAAATAAGATGCAGCTATATTTCCTTCTATTCCTAACAATGAATCTAAAGACTTGGCTTTACTAATTTGTTTGATCATGATTTTTATTTGTGCGATCGCATTACGTAAAATATCTGTTACTTGAGAATTACCTCTAGCTGCACGCATTAAAAATTTACGTTGTCCTTGACCTCTACACAAGACTAATTTCCGAGCCATTTCTAAACAAAAATTTGGGTCAATTAAAGCATTATATTGACGAATGCGACGCTGAATACTGCCCTGTCTATTATCAAAACTACCTATATATCTACCACCACCAGAAATAAAGTGTACTCCTATATATTGAGAGGCACAAAAGTGTAATGCTTGAGTAGAAATTTGAGAAAAGCTATGCAAAACTAATTGTCCTATTTGACGAGCTGGAATGGTTTCCACAGATTGATTACGACGATTAATTTTTATTTGCTCTCCTGTTTTTCCTACTAATGTACCTGGTTCTAAAATATGAATTACCAAACGTTCATCATCTTCTGGAAAAAGGCGAATAGGTTGCCATTCCTTGTCATGGGCCAGTCTAGCTTCTTCTGGTAAACAAACTGGTGCTAAAGAACAACGGGCACATAATCTTTCATTTTCTATTACAGGTGGTCTGTAGGCTGATTTTCTTAAAATGCGAGCTTGCTCAATAGCATCAAAAACTAACTGCTTACCCAAATTATCCAAAGGTATATGGATTAATGTATTATCAGCATGATAACGAATACGGCCCTCTTTTACTGTAATTCCCAAAGTAGATTCTAAAAGCATGGCATAAGCCAATATTTGTAATTTATCACTATTCCATGCTTGTGGCTGTTTCTTTTCATCTCGACATGAAAGACCTCTTTTATGCTCATAAGGAATAGTTTCTCCATCAAGAGTTCTAAGAGCATCTACTCGTCCTCGTATTCCTAATTCTTCACTTTCTAGAAATAATTCTTCCCAGATTTCATCTTCTTTTTTTTCTAAATCTACGTGCAGTCGACGTCCAGCAAATACAGCTGCATCTTGAGTGTAAAGCTGTTCGACTTCTTCAAGATAGAACAAACGTGGACAGTATGCTAACGCATGAAGTGCAGAAACCCTTATAGTTTCTGATGATAAATTTTCTTGAACCTCTATTAACTGATTAACGGGTTGCATATTGTTACCTATTTTTTTAATGTTACTTTACTATCAATTTACTAAATAGAGGCGGTAATAATACTTCCTCTTGTTTTATGATTTTTTGTGATTTAGGAAAAATTAACAACTTGCAATAACTTTTACTTGCACAACCCTACTGGTAATGGGATTGAGATTCTTGCATAAGATTAAATAGTCTAAAGCATAATGCTGAGGGCTTTCATAACTACCTTTTGTTATTTTTCCCGATTGTTTCCCTCTGGTAAGTGTAATTGGTGAAAAAATCTTGTCTAAAATTTGACATAAACAAACACACTGTTACTTTAGTAGTAATTAGTAGTAAATTTGTAAGTGTATTTAGTAACTTACAAAACAAAAATAGGTAAAATTATATTATTTAAGTTAAATAAAGGATTATAATAAACGTATTAAGTTAAGACTGAGATACAAATGATTCAGATAAAACCATACACAGAAGATGACAACCCTGCCCTATTCACACTCCTACGCGGTGAAGGTAACAACTGGTCTTGCTACTACAACCGTGAACAGGAATATGGTCAGGTACTCGCTGATTGTATTGTTTACGTCGCTGTGGCAAATAACTGTATAATCGGGTATATACGTTGCCGAAAAGATGGAATATTTGGCCTCTATGTCTACGACCTGCTCGTGTCCAAGCAATGGAGGGGAAAGGGACTAGGAAAACGTCTTATTGAAACTGCTGCTGCTGACCAACCACGTACAGATGTTTATATGCTATCTGATGAAGATGGATATTATAAAAAACAGGGATTTGAGCGTATTGGCTCTATTTTCAGTTTTGCAAGAGAGACCAAAAATCAGTTGACATATTCTAGTCTATAACTAGCTAGTATCACTAATTAAAGGTAACGTATGGAAAACATTCACAATTTGAATATTACAGATGAGGAATACCTACACCTTATCTCAAAAGGTTATGATCCTAAACTTGAGTCCCAATTTATAGAGTTAGGCGAGACTGAAGACCAAGCTCGAAAACTGGCAAAGGTGGTCGGAATGTTTAAGGATGGTCCTCCACAATCAGATGAAGAATGGGAACATTTTCTCGAGGTTTGGGAAAATTGACCTTTCTATTAATTGGCGATCGCATATCGAAACTCAGGGAGAATAACATACCACTTACTCCCAAATAGGATTGTGAAGCACTCCCTATGGGAAATCGCATCTCATGCAGCGAATAAAACAACTTTTGAATATCCTATCTGTCAGGCGATCGCCCATCTTAGAACTCTTACTTCCTTACCCAAATAAAACAACTACTCGAAACCCCTATACACAAGAGCGATCGGATCTCCTGGAGTTACCCCAAGAAATGCGATCGCCTAATAATGGAAGTGGTCAAGACACATTTAAGACAAGCCTAAAACCAATATCCCCATAAGCACTATCAGCCATGTGGAGACTACGGGAGGTAGACCTACAATCCTGGGGACTTGTATTCCAGGAACCACCCCTTACCACTTTCCACCTACTACTCCGGGAAAACCAAGGATTTTGATTATCTGGTGCGCCATTATAATTGCTGTGCCAATCATCTAAACACCATTCATAAACGTTCCCGTGCATATCATAAAGACCATAGGCATTAGGCATTAGTGAACCTACTGCTAGTGTCTTTTGCCTAAATTTCTGTTTGTGCACCAGTCCATAGCTGTAATTACCATTGTAATTAACTAAGTCACTGTTAATACTATCTCCAAAGTAGAATGCTGTTCCTGTTCCTGCGCGACAGGCGTATTCCCACTGGGTTTCGCTGGGTAGGGTATAACTCTTTCCTGTCTTTATGGCTAACTCCTCACAAAAACTTACTGCATTATTCCAACTCACGTTTTCCACAGGAAGTTGATCACCTTTAAACATGGACGGATTAGCACCCGTAATAGCCTTGTACTGTTCTTGTGTTACTGGATATTTACTCATGAAAAAGTTTGGTAGTATTACCTCATGCTCAGGAAATTCCCAATCACATCTCTCGTCCCTTGAACCCATGAGATATTTTCCACCTGGAATTTGAACCATTTCCAGGTTCACACCATTTCCTAAATCTTGGATGAAGGATCTGGCATAACCTAGAGTTGTACTAATTATTTCTCCTCTTTTATTCGTAGTCACCAGATTGAAGCTAAAAGGTTTTGTATCAATTCCTTTGTGACTATAACCGTTCTGGTATTCAGATGTTTTTCCATTATTAAGGAAGGAGAACAGCAAATTTATACCCTTCTCCCCATAACTTATGGCTTGCCCAATAATATTCGGCTTGTGGGGAGTTTCCTCATAAGTGGTTAATAGTGGTTCTTCTCCTGAATGTGAGGGTTTTTCTTGTGTATCTACTGTACCACCTAAAACAGCATTGTACTGGTATTGTTGGTTTATACTGCTCATAACTATTACAGTTGATTATGCTCAAGATTTATATACATTAATTATCTAAATTTCTATTCTCTATAATCAATGTAGAAAATGCGGTACTTTTTAAATCAGTTCACCTGAACTCTGACAGTAAAAACACTCCATATTAGTTCGGTAAACCGAACCTATGCAAAAATATGACCAGAAAAATATCTATCTTGGGGAGGATGCTAATAAAGTTAGGCAATGATGCAAGATTTTTTAATTCTTAGAGCTATTCTTATTTGGAGTAAAATATACACATATCAATCATAACCAAACGATAGTACAAACTATAGTTGGAGTACAGAAATAATTCGCCTAAAAAGGTGGGTAATTTACCAAAAGGGATAACTAATCCTAAAATTAATGGTACAAATGTTCTTGTAGAGTGAAACAAAAAATATGGAATCAAACGTAAAAATAGCAAAGCTGATTTCTCACAATAGCAACGTGGTCGTAGTATTCTACACTCCTGCACATGCTTGGGAGTTTAGAGTAATTGCTTTAGATGGTTCAGTTTATGGTAAGGGAATTTACTACACAGCAGATGCTGCATTAAAAGTAGCTAAAGAGTGGATAAATGAGTAGCAAGTCATTTTTTCAGGTTTTATTGGACATTCCTAAGAGATTTAATCTTCTCTACCAACAGTTGTACCTGGGAACCTTTATTATGAAACCACTCTGTTGACCAAATACGATAGATTTTCCAACCTAGTTTTTCCAACTGTTCTTGTCTGAGGCGATCTCTGTCTCTAGCGGTAAGAGAACTGTGATAAGAAGCTCCATCACATTCTATACCCAGAACAAACTCTCCAGGTCTCTCTTTGTGGACAATCGCTAAATCAATTCGATAGTCAGAACATCCAACTTGAGTATAAGCATTATAGTCTTTGAGTTCGGGATGGTGACAAATAGACATATACACATCCTCTTCAAATGGAGAATCAAATTTTAGTGACTCAGTGAAAGAGTTACCAGACAAGAAATTGCCACCACTTTCGACATATTGTAGGTATTCACGTAATAATCTACCCCCTTGACTGTTGACCCGTGTAGGATCGATATCCCCAGCAGTTATGGAGGAGACTAAAATCAGTTTATTTTTAGCTCTTGTAATGGCAACATTGAGTCTACGTTCTCCACCTGCTTTATTAAGCGGACCAAAGTTAAGTGTAAACTTACCGACACTATCTTTTCCATATCCAACACTTAATAATATTATGTCTTTTTCATTACCTTGTATATTCTCCAAGGACTTCAGAAAAAACTGAGTTGAATCATTTTCACAAAAATCTTGTAAATCTGGGTTGGCTTTGTATAACTTTTCTAGCTCTTGCTCAATGGCGTTAGTTTGAGATTGGCTAAAGGCAATAATTCCCAAAGATTCTTGAGGATTAGTTCTCACATGCTCCAAAGCAAGCCCTGCAATCGTTTGTGCTTCTTTTAGATTAACTCTACTTTCTCCACGTTGATAAATTCCATCTTCAATGTATTTAAACTCCACCCCCAGTTGTTTACTTTGAATAGCGTTAGGAAATGTAATCAATCTGGAGTCATAAAAATGATAGTTGGAGAAAGCAATTAGTCTCTCATCTTGGCTACGGTAATGCCATTTTAGGGTTAATTGCTGTAAAAAAACTGAACACTCATCTAATATGCTGTCAAATGATAGATTTTCTGGTACATCTTCCTCCATGTCTTCTTCTTCCTCAGTTGCCATAAAAAATGAAGTAGGTGGAAGCTGTTTAGTGTCTCCGATAATTATTACTTGCTTTGCCCGTATAATTGATGATATAACATGTTCTGTTCGTAATTGAGAAGCCTCATCAAAAATTAAAACATCAAATATAGTTTCGTCAGGGTCAATATACTTAGTGACAGCAATAGGACTCATCATCCAGCAAGGTTTTAAAGTTTTAATCACACTTTTGATACCTTGATTTTTATCATTGAGTAGTTTACGTATAGGTAAATATTTTCTTTTTTTCTTTTGCTCCTTTCCTAAATTTTGGATTTGGAGTGAATTATCAGGATTAACTTCAAAAGTTTGCCATCTTTGAGCATGGCTTAGTCTAAGTCTTATCTGTGCAATCTGTAACTGTTGAACATCTAGTTTTTTGAAATTATTAATATCATCTTGATGGGATTGTGAGTTAAATAACCTTAACCCTGGTTGTTTAAACAGAATACCCTGAATGTGTGCTTCATAAATAAGTTTTTCTAAAATTGTAAACCAATCCTGGCTTAAAATATCCTTATTCTTACGCAATAGTTGTAAGAAAGACTCACACCCTAACTTTTCCAATTTACGGCAAATATCTTGACATAAAAACCATTCACTTAACTTATCTAGATCTAAACTAGCTAGTTCTAAAAACTCCTTTACTTTTCCTAAATCTACTTGCTTTATATTTTCCCTAGTATAAATATAATTGAGTTGTCGCTGGTTAAACAAAAAGTCTAATCCAAAATCTATTTCCTGTTTTATTAACTTCAGGTTATGAACTTTTTTGATAACATCGTCCAGTTCAAGCACGGATTTCTGTATAGTATCTACATTTTCACGAGAAAGATAATATTTATCTAACTCATCTATCCAATTTAATAATTGCTCAAAGTTCTCTAGTTCTACTTCTACTTCATCCATATTGTGAATATTAGATAAAGATAGAAAAGAGCCTTGATTTTCGTTATTTGTATAATCTTGCTCTAAGTTATTTTCAATAGACTGAATTTTAAGTGACCTCAATAGGTCTTGTCTAAATTGATGTAAAGAATGGGATTTTCTATCATTGTTTAATTTACATAATAACTTCATATCTTGTCTATAGACCGGATTGAGCATATTAAGAATCCAGCACTTCTTAGCATAATTCTCATATCTTTGAGATAATTCAAATAAATTAAGAGAGAAAAACTCTTCTGAATATCTCTCCCTAATTAAAGTATTCTGAGGGTCATTAATGATTTTCAAGGAAGATTTATAATGCTCAATACTGGCTCTCTCTTTATCAATATCTATAGTTACCCAATTGTTTGGTAAATTAATTTCAGTTACTTTTAATAGATGACATAAGGCATTATAGGAGAACTCTATAGAATCTATATTATGGAGGATATAATCATTATTAAAAATTAATTTTAGTTCAGTTTCTAACTCTCTAGCAGAATCTATACCTTGCTGAAGATTACTGATTATTTGTTCCAAGTTCATTTTTTGAGCAGGAGAGAAATCATCAGAAGTAAAACTCTGTGACCAAATCGAATTTGTCTTTTCATAAAAAAGTTCAGACAAACTACCTAACTGTTTTAGCAGAGAATTAGCAATATTCAATTCCTGAGTAGACCAGCTTTCATAATTTGGAAACCTGACATTATAGTTTGGCAGATCTGCTCTCTTCTTTTTTAGTAACTCTCCATAAAGCTCAAAAAGAGACCTATCTAGAGGTTGATGTTTTGTATGTAAGTCAACAGGATATGAATTGATGTGTTCACGACTGCTGAGTAACTCATCGAAAAAATTTTGATGTTTACTAGTATCAAAACTACTATTAGTAGAAGTAATCGTTTTTAATAATTCTTGGATAACTTCCTTATTATTCATAGCTTGACTATTATGAAGATTTAAGCATAAATGCTCTAAACCACATTTAGATAACCTGTCATAAACGACTTTGACTGCAGTGTCCTTAGCTGCAACTAATAGGACTGACTTTCCAGCACCAATTAGTTCAGTAATCATATTGACAATAGTTTGGCTCTTCCCCGTTCCGGGTGGACCTTGGACAACAAAACTATCACCCTGTTTGGCTGCTTCAATAACAACCTGTTGGCTAGAATCTGCATCAAGTACCTGAAAAATATTTTGTGGTTTTACTTGAGAGTCTTTTATTGAGTTTTGCAAAATATCATTGAAGTTATATGGTATCTCTGTTAAACTACCGGAAAGGGATTGTAACATAGGATGGTCAAGAATTCTTTTTTCGTATTTATTGAAATCTTCAACCATTGCTATATTAGCATAAGAGAAAAGAGAGAGAAAAAGTTCATCTCGCACTTCCCATAAAGGATATTGATGTAAAATATTATCTCTGATAATATTTATGAAATCTCTGTATGAATTTTGAGATTTAATTTCTGATAGATTAATGTCAAACTTCTTTAATTTCAGACAAAGAGCAGGATTTATGATAATACTAGCCTCTTCATCCTCACGAATAGGAGATAGTTTATAAAAACTCTTTTTTGGTTCCTTAAACAAAGACACAGGAACTAATATCAAGGGTGATAACAACTTAGTTGACTTATCTTCATCCTCCCAAGTTAAAGTTCCAAAGGCTAGGAAAAGAATATTGACTCCCGTTTCCTCTAATGATTGTCTAGACTCCCTAGTTAAATTTTTGAGTATTTTTAATTTCTCATTCCAAGGCTGTACAGTTGTTAGTTCATTCGCAACTGATTTTATTCTTGGTCCATCTGGGCTTTCTACATTAAAGGAGAAAACCTTTTTCTCCTGTCGTATATCAGTGTAAACAGTGTCTATATTATCTGTAATTTGTAATGTTCGCTTATGGGGGCGAAATTGAATGAGAGGATTGTTCTTTGTCAGATCTGCTAAACTTTCTTTCCACTTCTCAATTTTCTTCCTGAGATTACTTGTTACCTCTTCTGAATTAAGTATCATTTTAATTCTCCCACTCAGCAAAATATTTTTTATATTGTTGATTTTGTTGACAGATATACTTATAGTCAAATACGTTAACATCAACTAAAGTATATCTACTAGAAGTTTCTATGTACCTGCATTTTTTAAAGTATGGTTATAGATTTAGAGCAGATCCTAATTTTTGCCAACAAAATACACTGCATTTAAATTATATATAATTAAGCATCTTCCTCATTTTCTTGATTCTTTATAAGCTCTTTCCATCTTTTGTTAATAGCAACTGACAGACTTTCTAGCTCGTCAATATTAGCTGACTTAACTAAATTAGCAAGCATCATTTTCTTATTGTCTAAATTTGTATTTTGTCTTCTATAATCTACTTCTATCAGTTTTTGACTAACAAGAGAATCGCAAAAATATTTAATCGATCCGGGGGATAACCGTTCCATTCCCCGCAAGAGAGCTTCCAGTGTACCCTCGCTAACCCATTTTCGCCCCTGGCGAAAGTCAGTCACATGTTGGGCTGAAACACCTGCGGTTACGGCTAGATCCTTACCTCGGACTCCGTACATATCCATTGATCTTTTAAAAATCTCATGAATTGCCATTTTAGTAAACTCCACTTGACTACATATCTACTAGCAATATTAAACGCGTATAATATAGCTATTAGAATAATATTTTTACTATTAAGTACAATAATTAAATAATGGTACAGAAAGGAATAAGAAGTCAAGAGAAAAAAGAAAAAATTAAAGTAAAGAAAAAACAAGTAACTATTCAAAACTAGTTTGAGAAAACAAAAGCAGAAATAGATAAAAAATAAACATCCAACTACCTAGACCTACGATTTTTAAGAATAAAGTCAACAATAGAAGAAACAGACAAATCCATATTAATCATCATTTTAACATCATCGACCAAATAAGAAGGAACAGAAAGGGTTCGATTTTTCCACTTGGTATCAACTTTAACTTCATAATAATAACCCCAACGCCAATGACTAACATTATTAACATCTCTATCAGAAAAGACTTTAGGATAAGTAGCAACAAGTCCACTTTTTAACTTCTTATTTTCAACATACTGAACTAAAGAACCAGTAGGAGTATAAGAAGAAAAAGAAGATTTTTGACAAGAAGAAGATAAACCAGAAAAATAAAGAACTAAATCAGTAGGGAGAAAAAGTAAAGAACTAAGATCATCATAAGACTTAACACAATCAGAATATTGAACACGTGTAGAACCAGAAGGGGAAGAATCAATGACCTGACCAAGTCTACCATTAAGAACAAAATCACCAGGTTTGAAAGAAAAAGTGGAAGAAGATATTTGAGAACCTAAATCAGAGTCCAAATCCCAAATAGAACCCTTACTAGACACAGAAATCATTTGAGAAATAGGAGTAAAATTCTCAAGCTTCCAAGCAAACTTACCTAACACCCATTGATGACCTTGTAACTCAAGCTGAGATTGTTGAGAAAGGAAAAAATTATCTATAAGAGAACAATCTGTAAGCTCAGCAAAACCAATTATTTTACCAAGAGGAAAATCTGAAGAAGAAAAAGAAAACTGATTCAGAATATTCTTGGAAGGAAGCTTAACAGCACAATGAACAGCAACCTTACCCCTGTAATTAGTGCTACGAGATTTAACGACATACTGCTTAGAAGACCCAAGACATAAAGCAAAAGGAGCTTGAACAGTCACAACCTTAATAGAAATATTATTTAAAAGAGCATCATGAATAGGAAGAAAATCAGAAGACTGATGTTCCTTTGAAGAAGATAAAACAGGATAATCGTCATCATCCCAAGCAGGATCGTAAAGAATACGCTCAATATCACCAACAATATACTTTGAATCGTAATCAGATATATAAGAATCTAAATCAAACAAAGTAGGCTGAGAAAAAGAACCTTCTGAAAAATTATGCTGAAAACTAGAAACCACAAAGCACCCCCGCTTTTTTAAGTAAGGAAAAAAGTATACAAAAACTAATAGCTATATATTTTCCTTTAGTATATCTAATAGAAATAATAAAGTAAAGACAAAAAAGAAGATTATTAAAATTCTTAACAAAAAAGCAAAAATAAACGGATTTAAAAAGAAAAAATAAGAAATAAGAAAGCTAAATAACGAATAAAGTATCAAAAGCAAACAGAGTAAGTACAAAAAGTACAGAAAAAATATATAAAAATTTACAGTACAAATATTGCATGTACGGAAAAAATAATCTAGGATAAAAGTAGAAATTACTAATTGTTGGAAAATAAGATGAAAAAGCTCTTAATACCTTTAGTTGGTGTATTGTCAACAGTGAGTTTAAGCCCTGCCCTAGCAATTCCCTATAACGGGAACACAGTATATAGAGGAACAGAGAGAGGAGTATTCGTCACTATCTTTAGTGGAACAGCAAATTCAGTTATTTCAGTTGGACTAAAAAACGATAGGCCAATAAGCAGAATCGTAGGTTCTTGTGGAGAAATCAGAATATCAGCAAATGCACTAGGAGCAATCCCACCCACATCTATAAGTGTAAATGGGACAAATACAGATATTAGCAATTTACCCACACACGCAACTCCAGCATGCGTAGGAGGAAATTTTGCAGATCCAGTTCCAACAAATTTCAAGACACCAAGTGGTGGATTAGTGTTAGGGGGTAGAACTGCGGGAAGTGCAGTGACTCTACTAATAGCTAGAGACGTGCCAAGATCAGTTCTAATAAACGCCTGTGGATTCGGAATATTAAGGTCTGCTCCAACAACATTTAATTATAATGGAACAAGCAGAACATACGCAGCACTACCAGACGCAGGAAAAGCACCTAAATGCATAAACGATCAAGCATTTGTTCCACAAGAATGGTTAACACCATAAAAGTTATAGCTATATAGCTAAACTAAAAGTTATTTAACTTACCAGGTTTTTTTTCATCCCCCATGAGAAATTAGAATCTCAAGGGGGATTGATAATAAAGGATTAAACTTCTGCATCTTTAACACCAAGAACCAAAAGCTTCAGCTCAAACAAAGATCTCCTAACCTTTCCCCAAGCAGAATAAGTCTGAGCCTTAGTCCTATCAAGCTGATTAAGCTTACCAAGATAAGTCTCAGTATTAGAATCACCAGTCAAATACTGCTTCTCAAAAATCTTAAACTGATCCACAGACCTAGAAGCTATTACCTGAGCAATCTGAAAGTCAGTCCTGGCCTCATCAAATTTAACCAAAGAAATAGCAACCTTTTCCCTAGTAGTATCAGCAAGTTGCGCTCTAGCTCTCTGTAACTCAGCAGTTTTTATTTGTAAATCAGATATAGCAATTGCATTTCTATTAGCTTCCTCATTAGCACCTTGAGAAGCTTTAAAGAAAGGAACACCTATAGCACTGATTAAACCATTAATTAAACCAATATCACCCCTAACTATACCAAGCAAATTATCTATAAACCCTCTTTGTTGAGGTTGACCAGGTTGAGGTGGAACACCCAAAAGATACTGTAAACCAGGAGTCAGAATAGATAAAGTAACAGTTTTAGCATTACGTTTCTTCGCATCATCTATCTTATCGTTAGCCTCCTGAATTCTAGCATCCAATTCCCTGAGCAACGGAGAACCAGCAACAGAACGAGATTGCAACTGGTCTAAACAATTAGACGAAGTTTCAAGACAAGGTAGACCACCACGCATAATACGCCACATATCAGCATTAAACTCACTAGTAATCAACTTATCAAGATCAGGCTTTGAAAAAGGATTTTGATTCGTATTAAGATTGAAATTATCATCACGTTCAGAATCAGTATCTTTGGACTGTTCTTCTGATCCATCATTATCAAGTTGTAAATCCTGACCAGAAGGAGATGGAGAATTAGACTGTGAAACAAGATTAGCTAAAGCAAAATCAATAAAAACACTATTTGACGTAATAGGCAAGATAAACAACAGTACGATTTTGATTATTTTTAACCTTCCAAGGTTGAATTCTTTGAATAACACCACTCCTAGGACTCCTAATTTTTACAGTTTGAGCCAACTTTTGATCAATTCCCGACAAAGACAATTTCAACTGAGAAACTTTATAATCCCTATCTCTAAGACTCTGATTATAATCAAGCTTAGAACGTTCAAACTTTTCTAAAAGTTGAGATTGTTTATTTTTCTGAGCAGACAAAAGACGAGACTGAGCCAAACGCAAATCAGACTCTGCTAATTCAACATTCATTCTCAAGTGTTCCAACTTTTCAGACTGAAGCAAAGAAGAAGCCTGCAACTGTGATTTTTTAAACTGAACTTCAGCATTCTGCAAAGAATGCTGACCAATAATCTTTTCTAACTTCTTTTTCTCATGAGTCAAAACTTCAGGAGGCATTTTAGAAGACTCCATAGAAAGAATTAAAGACTGTTGCTCCTTAATTTTCTCTGCCAGGATTTCTAAATTAGCTTCAGACTGTTGTAAATCAGCTTTTTTATGAGGATCTTCTGAAGACAAAACCTTAGAACTGTTAGATAATTTTAATCTAGCATGACGGAGTTTCAACTTAGCCTGCTCAAAAATTTCCTGCTCCTCAACGAAGCCTAAACTATCCAAGTTAGGAGAAATAGGAGGTTGAATAAGCCTTGAACTTAAATTATTAATTTCCAAATTAATAGACTGCTTCTGCAACTCTAATCGCCTACGCTCCTCCAAATCTTGAACAAGAATATCTCCTGTTTTTATAACTGTACCCTCACGTACAGTAAGATGATTAGGATTAGTAACAGCTATATTAATCCTTAAAGTTCTCTTATTTGAATCTGAGTCCTGATTTTGTAACTTAACCTTATTTGCTTCTTGAGCAACAGCTATAGAAGACTTATCATCAACCTGTCTAGAATTAAAGGAGAAAAGAAAAACAGTTAAAAGTAAAAAAGTGAACATATTCTTCATAATGATCTCTTATAATAAGGTATTATGTTAGTCTTTATTCCCTGATTACCCATTCTGACTAATGCTTCCAGTGGTTTTAAAGCAGCAACAACAGATTCAGAGAATCTAAAACGTCTAGCAACATTTTTAACCTCAGTCTGATCCACACTTAAAACAATCTTAGTAGCAGTATTAGCAACTATTTCCTTACTAATTTCAGCGTCTCTTTGAGAAGCAACAACACAACTCAACCCATACTTACGACCATCCTCCAGAATAATATTTAAAGTTCTACTATTACGAACCTCCTTACACTCATCAATAAATAAGTAAGTGCGTGGTATTTTAGATTCACCCATAATTCTATGAGCATCCATAATCTGCTTAATAATCGCTTCAGTAGCAATTGCACTTAATCCTACAACCTTACCTAAAGCAGATAAATCAAGCCTAATAAGAGGAACATTGTCAATCTTCTGAGGTTTAGTAAAGATACCATATTCAAAAGTAGCTGCAAGTTTAAGTGCCAACTTCTGAGAATCTTTACAACCACTTTGAATTCTTAACTCAATCTCCTTACGCATCTCATTAAAAGTAGGAGGTTCTTTAGTCCAAGTTTTATTATCTTCCTGAATTATACCCTTAGACTTATACAATTTAGAAAGAATATCAATAATTAAACCCTCCTGATTTGCTCCCATTAATAAAGATTTCCTAAGACTAGCAGCCACAGCTATTGCTTGTAAAGCAGGACCGCCACCCTTAACATCCTGATCAATAATCAAAGGATTAACGCCATGAGGAGAATTCATACTTAAAGAAAAACACTTTTCATCAGGAAGCTCCTGATCTCCATGATAATCTATAATTATCCTCTTAATATCAGGAAACAAACGAGGTAACTCATAAGCTAAAGCCTTTAAAGTTTGAGTTTTACCACTGCCAGAAGTTCCAATAATTGCAACATGTCCATTTGGTAAAAGAGCAGGGTTCCAATAACAATTATCGCCCAATAAAATACCTTGAGCATTATTAAATGAATTAAAATCAAAGGATTGATTAGTAGGTTGAAGAATTGGAGGAGGTAAAGGTTTTGATGGCATAATTGAAATGTAGGTTAATAAAAAGAATTAGTAAAAACTGACACTATTTATCAGAAATAGAAAAAATCTTAAGAGATCCAGTAAGAAACTCATCACCTATCTGATTAATAACTAGATTAAACGGTGCAGCAGTTAATTTAATTCTAGTAGTAGTAGCTTCAATAGGATTAAAGTAACTACTATCGCGTCCAAGATTTGAAATATCAAATTCATCAACACTAAAATCTCCAGACAAGAAAGACTTAACAGTTGAATCTGTATTTAAATTGAGAGAAACATCATTAATAGACTCATCTTCTAAATAAAAATCCTTAATCTGAGTCTTTACAGGAGGTCCAACCCTAGCAGTTATACGATTTATAACAATATTGCCAAATAACCTCTCAGAAGCCAGGTAAAGCTTATTTTCAGCCTCATCAAGAACTATTAAATCATCGTTCTTAATAGGTTGTATTAGAGTAAACTCCTTATTAATCAAATTTCTTGAGGTAGTATCAGTTCCTTCTATATTGAGAAGGATTTTATTTTGTTTAGAATGTTGCATATACAATCTCACAACTCCAGATGGAGAACTTATTATTTGGTTGAATTGCTGAAAAAATCCTCCTTGATAATTAATATAAAAAACTCCATAAGCTATCAATATCAAAAGAAAAAGAATGACATACTCTGCATTAGAACCAGTTGTCAATCGAAATTTCCGATTGGCAGGACAGACATAACGTGTTTTTGAGGGCCAAAAAACTTCGACACCATTTTTAGTAAACATATCTGCCAACCAACCAAAAATATAACCACAGACAATAGCAGAAGGAATTTGATAACCGAAATTAAAAAAGTAGGATATGGGGTAAACAATTAAAGCAAGCAAAAAAGAAGCAAGTAAAGAGTGCGTACAACTTCTGTGACGCATTTTTGCAGTTAAAAAATTTGAAATAAAGGGAAACAACCTTCCCACAATAGATTTTGGTGTATCTATATCAGGAAATAAACCTGCTATTCCACCAACTGCAATTACAATAGGATCAGAAGTATTAAGGACAATACTAGTAGCTAATCCACTAACGAGAACATGAGAAACTGCCAACATTATTGAATTTTAGCCCCCTCCCCCGGCAATAATCGCAAAGACCTATAAAGACCCCAAAAAAGAACAGCTAACAGACCACTGAAAGCGTAAAGCAATCTGTTATCAAGTCCAATAGCAAAAAATCTAACTGCAATAAAAGTAACAACACCAACAAATATTAAGAAACTGCCATCGCCATATTTTTGGTGATCCCCCTCCTCAAAATCAAGGCCAATATATTCTTCCTGAACTGCTCGAACTGCCAACATAGGATTACCTGCAACACGTTGCTGCAAAGATGCCAAATCCACATTTTCCAAATTTATAGAACGGTCTTGAGCAGTACTCCGCATAATTTGGCGAATTATTTTATCCGGAAGTGGCTCCAAATAAATCCTAGGAACACTAATGAAAAGATCGCCTCTTCGAGGTGAAGTAGCAAACAATAAAATAGGACTGGTAGGACATAATTGAACAATCTTCTTCAACCAAAACCTAATTTTTGTTTCGATACACTGAGCATCATCAAATATCATAATTTTACCACCCCCTTTTAAAACAATCTCAATTTCTTGCTTTAACTGTTCAACAGTCAACTTTTTACCTTCAAAATCCTGAGTAGGAATATTAAAAGAACTACAGATTTTTAAAAGGAGTTGCTTTGTTGTACAAGGTTCAACATAAGCGACAGAAAAACCGGCAATCAAGAAAGCCTTGTAAACCTGCTCCGCCAAAAACGTTTTCCCACTACCTTGATCGCCTACTACCAAAAGTGAACTTGCAGATTGAATAGAAGCTACAATTCGTTTGAATTCCTCCATGCGATAAATGTAAGGACTGCCAGGAAGAGAACTTAAATTTTGATATAAAATCGTAACTGGATCTTTTGGTTCATCTTCCTCAAGTCCATCTTGTTTATCATCTGGATGCTGATTATCTTCTAAGTCTCCATACTTTTGCTCTTCTTGAGATGTAGAATTGATATCAAAGTAATATCTTTGAGAAGACTGCTCCTTGAAATCAGTTCCATCCATTTCTTGAGAAGTATTATAGACAAACGGATCTTGTTCTACGAGAGATTCTTGTTCTATCTGATAATCATCAAAAGAATCATAAACTACCGAATACTCCGACTTATTATGTACAGGAGTTTGTTTTTTAGAAGAAAAAAACCACTTTTTTATAGACTTGAAAAACCGGGTTAATTTTTTAGAGAAAGAGTTTACCCTAGATTTTTTTACGCTTGCTTGGACTTTTCTAACTGCTTCGTCGCTAATTTGATCAAATTCTGCGGAGAATAGGCTTTCCCATGAACAGTCCCCCGCAGCTGAGAAAAATTTCGCCGCAACTCCAGATATTTTTCTTTTAGATCAGATGGTAAATCATTAGGATTTTTATAAAAGTGCATAGCTAAAGCATCTTGAGCCGCAAGAAGACCCAAAGCCTTTTCAGCACCACTTCTAGTGATATAGTTCAAATCTTCCTCTGGAAGATAATCGTTAATCTCCTCTGAAGACAGTGAATCTACTGACTGAGACTGTGTTAGTTCACCATTATCAAGTTTTACAATCTCTCCAGATGAAGCATTTTGATTTGATAGTTCACTTTGATTTAAAGTGGAATTAACTTCAATTCCTACCGAATCTGTACTTTGGTGAAATGGTTGAATAAAATCTGTACCTTGAATCAAAGAGGCAGAGCCATCTGTACGACTAACAGAACCAGAGTAAGCATCTTGAGTACAAAACTCAGAACTATTTTGAATACCGTTTGTACTACCATTTTGAATTATGTGTACATCTGTAGATTCATTAATTAATGGAACAGACTGCGTACTTTGAATCAGAGGTACAAAAGTATCTTTACCATCTTCCAAACTATGTTCTGGCGTACTATCTGTATGATTAACAGTTCCGGTATTTGTACCATCAGTCCGAATTTCAGTATCATTCGGAATTCCCTTGTACTTTAATTCCTTCCATTCGGATACCAAAGGAGAAATTGTACTAAAAGAACCGCCACCTAGCTTTTCGCGAACGACTTCACGATTTATTTTTTTATTATTTTTAGCTAGGCTTTCGCAGATCTGAAACACTCTATCTCTCAAATTTTGTTCCTGATTCCTTTCCAGCATAGGTTTAGATAACAAAAGGTTAAAAAGTGATGTTTAGAAATATGAACTTTTAATACTCAGTATTGTAATTAAAGTATTCTAAAAATGCTAGTAGTATTTAGCAACCGCACCATAATTTTTCCTTATGGTTGTCATTGAGTACAAGGAATTGATTAAAAATGCGCGAAAAACCTATTCTTTCGATTACTATACAAGAAACAACCAAAAGAGACTAAATCTTACTAAACGCTATTTTATAAACTTAGGGAATATTTTTCTGTGAGCATTCTGCTGAGAGTAGCGATTGCGAAGCACTCCCTACGGGAGATCGCACTAGGTAGAGAGATTAAGCCAAAAGGGGGATATAGAATAGGAGAAAACAGAGGTAAGCGATCAGGTGAGTATTAAAAGACCGTATTAGAAAAGTATTTAAGATAAATCAAGTAGAGGGAAAGATTATACATGGGAAGGGATAAAACCCACCCATACTTTTATTAGCGATTACAATTGTGACGTAACATCAGTAGTAAAATCCTCATATACCTTCAAAGAGGTAACATCAACATGAACATGTTGACCCACCTTCCTCATAATGGGTAAATCGAAAAGAATTTGGTCAAGAGCATCAGTTGTAGGAACATCCACAATAGCAATGAGCCTATGAGATCCCACACACTTCCAAAGATCCACAGCGACCCCAGAATCGTTAACTTTTAGTGCTGCATCTGCTTCCTTAGTCCAAATAAGAAACAAATCCTTCTGAGTCATACCGGGATACTCGACCCGAAAATCTAAGTGATAAAGCATAGCTGTGACCCTAGATGATAAAACTCAGACTATTATGACTAAATTGCCAAAAAATAGTCAAAAATTGTAGATTTATCATATTGCGATCGCATGTCCTATTTGTCTTCATGGCTTTAACACTATTAGCAGAAGACAGTAAATCTAATGGGCGATCTGTCCGAATTTCTTCTCAAGGGAAATTTGGGAGCGGGTTTTATTGGGTTCGGGAGTATTGACAAGAGGTAGTAAATTAGTGGGCAATCGCATGTCCTATTTGTTCTCAAGGGAAGTTAACCAAGGAAATTTACTAAGGCAAATAGGTATTTCTATGACGTTGTAAATACATTTGTACAGACTCTTCCTCAGTCCATCGCGACATAAGTTGTAAATCAGGAACACGAATAAATTGGTTAAGAATTAAGTGATTATTAGTTATATTACTAATAAGACTAGCAATTTTTTTACAGCAGCTATCAGGATATCTAACAACTTGTTCCTCAGCAAAACGAATAACAATCCAAAGGATATCTATAAAATAACGGTTTCGGTTGACTTCTGATTGTAACCCAATAAAATGAAGCGGTCTACCATCCATTGCATAAGGTTCATCTATTTCCACATCAATATGAAGGTTTGTGGCAGTGTCAATGTAAGCGAAATCAGGAGTATAATAAAAATCAGATGAAAACCATGGGGGCTGGACTTTTAATTGTACATGAATTTTATCAGAAAAGTATTGTATCAAATAAAGACGAAATGTTTCTTCACTTCTACCTATAAGAGCATGACCATTGTTGTCATCATAGGAGGTAGTATTTCTCAATACTTCTAACAAACGTTGATTACGGAACGCTTTTACTCTCTCTGGAGTTCTGGCTGCTTCAAGTTCTCTTTGATATGCTATCAAATCATTCTGATACTTTTGATAAGCTTTAATTTCTCTTTGATATGCTATCAAATCATTCTGATACTTTTGATAAGCTTCAAGTTCTCTTTGATATGTTATCAAATCATTCTGATACTTTTGATAAGCTTCAAGTTCTCTTTTACGTATTCGTTGTTGAGTGAGATATTCATTGTGTAGTCTAATCTTTCGGTTGTGTTGGAATTTAAAATAAGGATAGATTCTATAATTCCAAATAAGAACAGATGATAATATAATCGCTGGTATTATAGCAAAAGGAATTAAAATCAAATCTGAAATAGATGTAAAGAAAAGTAAAACGAGAGATAAGGAAAAAAGAATCAAGAAAGTCCAAAAAATGAAGATGGGAAGCCTTTGCGGTAAAGCTCCTGGAAATAGAGGTTCTATTGGAACCGGTCTTGGTAATGAAGGTTCTATCGGAGCTGATCTTAGTAATGGAGGTTCTATTGGAACTGGTCTTGGTAATGGAGGTTCTATTGGTGGTGTTGGAATTGGAGGTAGAGCTGACCTCACTTCATAAATCATTTGTGGAATCAAAATAAGTGGATATTGAGAATCAAGAGATTGAATCATAAGTTAAGAAAATTTTGAAATTTGTTCGTAGTGTCTAATTTTAGAGTCTACTGAGTATCTTTAATCATGAAAGATATTTAATTTAAAGAACTCCCTTATCAAAAGAGCAATCACCTATCCTGATTGTTCTCAAGTTTTATCGGTTTCAGTGAGTTTAAAAGTATTAATCTCTCATTTCTTTATGTGGACGGGAAAAAGGTTGAACCATCGTCTTGTATCTTGTAGGTAGTCAGTGCTAGGGTGGGTGTTTGGGAATCGCCCTCTTGCTCATATCCCAACTAAATTTATTCAACAACGTGCGATACTAAATTTACTTAATATGCGATCGCCCGTAGGGAATCCTTACCAATAAGCAGGCGATCGCAGGAAGACAGAATCTGATAGGGATGTGTGTGATAGATATCAGTGGAATTCTTTTGATAAATAGAACAGAAAAATGAGATAATCAGGGAGCCAAAAGAGATTGCAATAACTCAGTGATTATTTGACGGAAAACGTTTTCCGTCAATGTTAGAATTTAGTGAAGACCTCTAAAAAGAGAACATGACTAAAACTATCGCTGTCTTTAACCAAGCGGGTGGGGTGATGAAAACCACCCTGACAATGAACCTGGGTTATGATCTGGCAAAAAAATATAAAGTCCTACTCATTGACCTAGACCCACAAGCATCTCTAACCACATTTATGGGGATTCAACCCCACGAGCTTAATGAAATCATCTCCAATCCACTTCTTAACCCAGGAGCTAAATTACCAATCCATAATTTACACGGTATGGATCTAGCCCCAGCAAATATAACTCTTAGTGCTGTAGAATTACAATTAGCTGGCGTAATGGCGAGAGAAACCAGATTAAAACAAGTTCTAGAACCTATCTCCCACAAATACGACTTTATTTTCATTGACTGCCCCCCTTCCCTCGGTATTCTGAGTATTCTCGGTTTATCTGCTGCTAATTATGCCTTAATTCCAGTCCAAACTCATTACAAGGCATACAAAGGAACAGAACTATTACTGGATAGCATTAAACAGGTAAAACAACATATTAATAGAAACTTGAATATTGCTGGATTTGTGCCGACCTTGTACGTTAACGCGAACCAAGATAAGGTAATACTGGATGGTTTAGAGCGGCAGTTATCAATGTTGGGGAAGGTATATCCAAAAATTCCCCGTGCTACAGCTTTTGCAGATGCGGCAATGAATAGTCAACCATTAGCCGTGTATGACCCAAAACATCAGGCGCTGACGGTACTCAAAGAGATAGCGAAGGGTATGGAAAAACTCTAATGGTCAAAAAAACTCTCGAACTCCCAAGAATGCGTGGCATACAAGATTTATTAAGCATAAACATAGATGTGGAATCTCCAACCACTACCATTAGTATTGATAAAATCAGATTACCTGCCAAGCAAGCGCGTCGTTATTTTGATGTTGAAAAACTAAATCATTTAGCACAGTCAATTCAAGAACACGGTATTTTACAACCTTTATTAGTGCGTCCTTTTTCTGGAGTTTCTGGCGAATACGAATTGGTGGCTGGTGAACGCCGACTCAGAGCAGCTCAAATAATAGGTTTAAAAGAAGTCCCGATTATCTCAAAAGATCTATCTGATATTCAAAGGTCGCAAATCACTTTACTAGAAAACTTACAGCGGGAAGATCTCAGCCCCCTGGAAGAAACTGAGGGAATTCTGGAATTGCTTGGCATTCAACTTGATGTAGCGCCTAGTGACATTATCTCAATTCTTAACCAAGCTGCTAATAACAAAAGACGTAACTTGGAATTGACGGAAAACGTTTTTCGTCAGATAGAAACCATAGAGAAGGTCTTTTCTACGATTGGAAAGTTTAGTGCTGAAAGTTTCAGGACTAGCCGTTTACCACTGTTGAATTTACCTGGTGATTTACTAGATGTATTACGTCAGGGAAAACTTCAATACACTAAAGCTAAAGTTATAGCCCAAGTTAAGGATGAAGGTAAACGTAACGAACTAATCAATAAAGCTATAAGTGACAATTTGTCACTTAATGAAATTAAGCAGTTACTCAAGATCTCGAAATCAGCAGAAACTACTATTGAAGAAACTTTGAGAACAAGATACACCGGTATCGCCAAAAGGTTAAAGAATACTAAGGTCTGGGAGGATGTCAAGAAAACTAAGAAACTAGAAAAACTCCTGAAGGACTTAGAAGAGTTATTAGACTAGATGTGATCGCTTTCTAAATACCAACACGGAATCCGATTTCTGTCACTATTTGATATAGTTTCGGAAATCTCATATATCCTCGCGAATCGCACTTCTTTTATAGTTTCGAGTGCGATCGCTCTTTTTACCTAAGCCTTTTTACTATTACTCTACTCCAAAGCGATCGCCTGTCAAAACATTTATATTTTTCCCGTTCTCCGTGAAAAGTAAGGTTTTGAATACGCCTGTCAAGCGCTGGACTAACATCAGCAACTCCATAAGCATTAGTGCTAAAGCGATCGCCAAGATACTCAGCTAAAACATCCTGTTCCGTACCAGGAAGGGCAAAGGTAAATTTGCCGGGAGCCAAAGTTAAAGCAGTATCAACCTTGCCATTGCCATTGACATCAGCCGTTTCACCGCGCAAATCTACTCGGTTGGCTAGGCTTGCATTTTGCTTGACAAAAGTGGGAAAAGGATAATTGTCACCACCAAGGACAGCAGTAGCACTAGTACCCGCCAGAAAGTTTAGTGTTACCATTCTAAAGCTGCGGTTGGCATCTCCAACTAACACACCATCTTTCACAATGATGTCTACCAATGAGCCATCTTCTTTCACAACCGCCAAATTACGAACCCGCTCACCTTGTCTACTCACTTCACCAGTCGTACTATTAAACTGAATCGATGTTTTGGTAGGATCAAAGCTAAAGTTTAACCCAGATATCTGGGGAAATTGTCCTGGGGTTGTACCTGGGGCAGTACCCCCTACTGCATGCTCAATTATGTGCTGTAATTGTTTGGCGGTAACCGTAATTAGTGATAGGTCATTGTTAAAACGCAGGGAGTTCTCAATGTCTAACTGAGACACATCACCTTCCTTTTTACTTGGTGCTAGAGGGTTGGGCTGGGTTGGTAGCTTAACAACATCATCTTTACTGATTGCTCCTGCACCTGTGCCAATGGCACCGATATTGTCTCGGATAGCACCGCCATTTTTCAGGGAGATAACTACGCTGGGATCTATCTGCTTGGCATACCAAAGATTGGCATCAGCGGTCAAGTTGCCCAAGTTGGTTTCTTGGGTGCGCACATCCTCACGAGTACCGTTGAGAAACACACTGGCTTTGCCCACAATTAAGTTGTCTTTACTAGCAAGAAGGTTTTTGATCCCATCAGCGATCGCTACCACATTGGGGTTAGCTACAGCACGAGGATCAACATCACTGCCATAGACGCGATCAACTCCTGCATCATCTGTAGCATAAGCTCCATTAATTGCGCTATCCAGTTTGTTAACCTGAATCACCCCATCCTGGTCAAATTCAGCCACTAAACGCCCGACGTACTTGTAATTAGCATCTGTACTGACCACTAAAATAGGCTTACCATCTGCGCCTGTCTTGACAATGGGATAATCGCCCTTGCTGCTGTCACCTGTTCTCAGCCCATCATTGGCATCAGACAGAATAGTATGGTTCCCCCCCGCGATGATGATATCCACATCTCTCAATCGCTTCGCCAATTCATCCCGCTCAATAGTCAACTGCTGCATGTGAGCTAACAAGATAATCTTGTTAATACCCTGTGCTTTGAGTATATCTACAGAAGTCTGAATTTCCGCAGCTAATGCGTCATAGTCAATGGGGTTAGCTGGCTTAACTATAGTGCTACCACTTGAAGAAATATTTGCCAAAGTTGGTGTAGTTGCACCTACAATGCCAATTCTTTGGTCGTCAGCAGTGCCAGTAATACCATCAATACCCGCAACATTAATGATGGTACTTTTAGCAATCTTACCCTTTATAGAGCTGGCATCAGCGGTATTTTGGTTAGCGGCCAGGTCAGTTGCACTGAGGTTGCCCGCTGTAATTTCAGGGCTAAAATCCAGGTTAGTACTCAAATAGGGGAAGTTGGTCCCTGGGTTACCGCTTCCTGTCCTGAGAATATCGCGCACTTGTCTCACACCCAGGTCAAACTCATGGTTGCCCAATGCGGAAGCTTGAATGCCAATCCCATTTAGAATGCCAATATCACCACGTCCAATGACTGGAGCAGTACTAGAGCCTAATCCACCTACATTATTCAACTTGGTATCGCTGGAAGCATTAAAAAATGCGCCTGGAATATAGTTATCACCAGAGGAGAGAATTAACGTGTTGGTTTTGTATTTAGGATCATCCTTGAGTTTATTGACAACAGCTGAAAAGCCAACAACATCAGTAACAGCAGGAATGCCACCCTCAAAGTCTGAACCATGGAGAACTTGTAAGGTAAAATTTGTTGTGCTAGTTAGAGATAATTCAGAATCAAATTCACTATTACTTTTACTGGTTTGAATATACTCAAACTCTACGTGTTGGGACGGAATTATATTATTTATAATAACCCGCAAAGCAAAAATACTAATGTAACCTTCAAGTGACATTAGCAGTCGGAGTAGTAACATTACTATTAGTTGGGTTAAAGAGAGCAACTTTAAATCCTTTACCTGCTTCAACATCAGTATCTCCTGACACATTTAACATAATAATTTTAGTCATTATCTATTAATGGAAAGACTTTACCTCAGATCTGTTGGTCTCTCAATCTACGTTACTGGAACTCACGGAAAAAGTGCGATCGCATGTCCCGATTTTTTCCATAGGTTCAGCAGTATTAACAGGAGATAGTAAACCTAATGGGCGATCGCCTGTCCCAATTTCTTCTCAAGAGAAATTAACCAAAGTCTTTTACTGGTTGGATAGATTCAGGAATGTTAACAGTAGATATGCGATCGCCCATCCTGCTCTCAAGAGAGATCAGGATGGTGACCACCATAACTCAAATTGTATTTCTGCATTTTCTTACCTCTCCTGTCTATTCCTCCATTAACAGAGCCTCAACATTTTAAACCTTATGATCCTTGACAGCTTTTTCCTGGATTAATTCTTCAATCTCTGCCAGTTTCTTGCGAAGGGCTTCCTGAAACTCCATTAATTGAGACACCTCAACTTTCTTCAACGCTTCCCCAGAAACTTTATACAAAGAGCGTGTTGCTGTTGCTACTGGTTTAACTTGTTTTTCTATTTTTTCAGCGTCTGTACTTTGTGAAGCGATCGCCTCAGTGACTAAATGCCGGGTTTTTTGTACAGATAATTTTTCTGCTAATACCTTTTGGGTGATGTTGATTCTAATTTCTTCTGCTTCTGATTCTGGTAGTCCCAAATTTTTTGCAGAAAGTTTTTGTAATGCCATTGCGTGAACACCTTTAAGACCAGAAGACCTAATAGCAGCTTTCAAGTCTTCAGCTAAAGAAAGCATGGGAAAAATATTAGCATCAATAGAAGCAGGATTAAGTTGTAAATCCAAAAGTATCGTCAACACTGCCACTTCTCGCTCATCTAAGTCCAAAGTAGCTAAACCTTGTTGTTGTTCCTCTGGGGTTACCGTGAGCAGTTCAACAACAGAGTTCATTCGTTTTTGTGCATTCAACCGTCGCACTACTGTTGAAAGAATCCGGGGAATATCCTGGGGTTCTAAACCGGTGTTAGTTGCCAATTCCCGGACAATAGCTTCGGCTTTATCAAGAGGATTGAGGTCTTCCCGGTGTAATGAAGTAATTAAAGCTTTGCGGTGTAGAGCATCAGGTTCAGGAATAATAACAGCTTGCAGGTTTTGCCAACCCAAGTGTTTAGCACTGCGCCAACGCCGTTCCCCATCAAATATAACTAAGTGTTCCCGTTGAATTAAAATAATTGGCTCTAGTTGTCCGTCTGATACCAGGGAACGAGACATAGATTCAATACTTTCTGATAAAAAAGTTTGTCTCGGTTGCTCTGGGTTAGCTTGAATTTTTTCTAAGGGAATATATTGGATACCTGATTGTGATTGAAGTTGTGCTCTGAGTGTTTGTAACTGTGTTTCTAACTCACTTGACCCTTGAGAGCGGAGTTCTTCGATTTCAGCTTTTAGGCGTTGAATTTCTGCCTCAGCTTCTGATAACTGTTGGGATTGCTTTGCGCCTGAAAAATAATTGGTGAGGTCAGGAGATTTACGGGTAGTCATAAGTTAGCACAGTTTTAATTTGTTTATTGAAACAGCGATCGCGCGGAGTGGAGTACCAATAGCGCAGCATAGCCTAAGTCCTCTTGGTTAAGCCGTGACTTTCTCTTTGGTCTTGCTACCAATCAAATCGGCTAATTTTGAGGCAATTTCTTTAAAGTCATCCTTTGCTGGATGACTGGGACGGTGAATAGGTAATGGTAATCCTTGTGCACAGGCGTTAACAAATTCAGCACTATCCCGAACTTCTGGAAAAGCATGGATATTCATCTGCTCTAACTGAGATGGCAATGCAGCTAACATTTGTCTATGGGCTGCACGTCGAGCATCATATTGGTTGGGAACAAAGCCGAGAATTTCTGGTGTGGGTTTTAAGCGTAAGTGCTTGCAATGGTAGTAATACCATTCCAGTAAATTAGCTGCTCCTTGAATTGATTTGGGTTCTAGCTGGACAGGAATAATTATGTGTGTACTGGCTGTCAGTGCCATTAAAGGTAAGGGACCCAGGGTGGCTGGACAATCAAAGATGATTAAATCATGTTTCAGAGGATAGTCAGTTAGGCGATCACCTAATAAGTAAGCTCCTCTTTTGTGTAAAACTAATTCATCTGCTGTTTGGGTCAGAACCATCCCACCCTGACAAATAACTACTTTATCGGTGTGTTCACTCCAGCAGGGTGTCAACGGCCAGTTACCATCAAAATCATCTTTGAGGACAGCAGCTAAAGTGTGTTCTGGTTCTGGTTGATTTAAACCACAAAACAGTGTTAGTGACCCTTGCGGATCAAGGTCAAACAGTGCTACCTTAAAACTATGTTTTGCCAAAGCATGAGCGAGATGGACAGAAAGGGTTGTCTTACCACTTCCTCCGGCATTACTTATTACAGCTAATCTAATTTGCATGACCATTTTTTTGATATTAGGGAGTATCATACATAGACTTCTCCACCTCATATATCAATATCTGATGTTCTGATGTGGGAGTATCATATATCGAATTTTTTAAATCATATATCAATATCTGAGGAATTAGACAATTTAGCTCCCCAACTTTCTCGAGGGAATTTTCTGAAAATGGTAATGAACGCGATCGCAAAGCACTCCCTACGGGAGAACGCATGTCCTAAGAGAGATCAGGATGTTGAGAACTGCCAGGGGACTTCCAAATCCTTATAAAGTAGCCAGAGCATACCCTGCTTTAAATATTTTGGTAGCTGCCTTAACATTTCACCTATTCTCTCCGGAGTTTGTGCCACCCTTTCTAAGGTTTCAATTACCTCTTGGGGGCTCACCTCCTCTTCTATAAGTATGGGCAAATACTGGTCTATGAACCAATTTTCATCCGGTAGCAACTCAGGTTCTTTTTTATCGGATTCTGTATTAAATCTCCCTAATAGGATTTCCGATATTTTTTTGAACTTACCCCAGGGGATACTCTCTGCTATGGTTGACTGTCCTATACCCGCTACTTTAGCTAGGTTTTGTTGAGTCACTTTTTTACCCTCTTCTATCAGTTTTCTTACTCCCTTGCTAACCAGCGCTAAAACCCTATGGCTGGCATCCCCTGCTTCAGGGCAAATTTCTCCGACGTCTTGTGTAGTTATTTCCGCTCCATTAAAGTTCTCTTTGAGGGCTTTACTCAAGTCAAACCTGGTATCTCCTGCTATGTATACTATTATCTCCTCTTTGGGTCTGCGACTAGCCCTCAGTCTACCTATGGTTTGACATATCTCCGCTACAGTTAACCTCCCTAGGTAATCATCAAATCCTTTTCCCCCACCCAACCCAATTTCCCAGGCGGCTCGGGCATCAGCAAGACTAGGTATGGGAACTCCTAATAACAAGCAAGCCTTTTTCTCTTGGTCTGTGTTGTTTGCCCTACTGTCTCGAAAGTGGACTCTGTCCCCTTCTCGAGCCACTGATTTATACTCAAAAACTACTCCATCGGGAAAAAGAGTGAGAAATTTTTCCCTTATTGCATCTACTCTCTTTTGTTTGCTGCTAGTTCTTTCCTTGCTCTGGGGTCTTAAATTTCCCATCCCTGTTAGGATTTTTATTTTCAGATTGGGGGTTTCCACTTCCGATGTTAAAACTATGGTCTTTTCCCTCTCCATTTTTAATGCTGTTACTATGTATTCTGGATCCGCTGTAGCATCTAATATGATATTAACTTTGGCGGCCTCCATTATTTTGGTGTGTTTCTCTTCCGGTAAGGAAATGGTGAAGACCCCCTTCTTGTAGTATAAAAATCCTTTTTCTGTAATAGCTCTTACAAAAGGTAATAACCACTGTTTACCCATATTATTTATGGTTTCAGCAGTTTCCTTCACTGACTCTTTTCTCAAGCTCAAGTTGGCTGACCTATTACCATGCACTCCATTAAAAAAGTTTTCTAAAAAGGAAAGGTCGGGGACAAGGTTGGTTGCCAAATCTAGATGCTCCCTGGTTACTTCCGGTAGGCGGGCAAGAATTTCTTCCCTCTCATATCCATTGTAAGGGCTGCTCTTCTCTTTAAAGAATTCTCTAATTCCATTTAACAAAGGCAGAAATTTTACCAACACTTCTGTGTTATGTGCTAGAAACCCCAAGGTAGCATTTAAATCTGTTTCAGTGAAAGTAACATCTTTTTTAAACTTGATGATATTTTCATCCCAAATAGCTCCAATCTGTAAATGAGAATCGAAAATGGTGGGATCTATTGATTCAGGATGGATACGCACTCGGTCTTGTTCTAATGCAGTCTTGCGGTCTATGAGAAATCCTTGAAAAGATTTGCAGGTTCCTGATACGGGACATCCATCGCAAATAACAGATGAGTTATCTACATTCACCTCTTGTTGTCGCAAACCCTCAAATACCTCACTAGCAATGCAATTAGGCTGAATATCCGGCTTTTCTCCCTTTTTGGCTCGTCGTAGGTAATACCTGCCATCAGCAGTTTTTTGAGAGGTATCCCACTTCAGACCACCGTGTCTTGCCGTAGCTGGAGACCAATCAACCAGACTTGATACTGTGGGATTTTGCACCCCATTAGTGACATAAAGAATTTTATTTACACTAAGCTCATCAGGCATAAAAGTTCCCGCTGTGTGGGTTTTTCCACTGCCTGGAGGTGTTTTAACAATTATGTTCTTATAACCACTTTTATAAGCATCTAGTATCTCTTTCTTAATTTCTTTTACATTTATTGTCTTTCTTGTTACTGTATGTGATGGATTAGATACCACATATTTTTCTTTACCAAATCCTTTAGCTATTTTACACAGACTTCTGCCTGCTTTTTTCAATAAAGCAAATAGGTCTTGAGATTCCTCAACCCGCTTATCTTCCAGATCCTTAGCTCTAATTTCTTCTCCAAACTTAGCTAACTTCCCATTTTTAAACCGGTTCCAATCGGAAAATGGTATGCCCATTTCTGTTAGGTAGGCTTTAGCAATGTCAACCCATTCTTTACCGGTGGGGTTTTCCTTACCGTAACGCAATTTAGAAAAGAACCGGAAGTGGTCTAAAAGTCTATTGTCAGTGTCTATAGGACAAGCCCAACCTAACTTACCACCAATATTTCCAAACCAACCAGCCGTTCCCGATTGTGATTGATGAAAAGGGCAGTCGCTTTTGGCCCTTTTGCCAAACCACTTTACTTTCAGGGGATGTAATTTTTCAAAGTCCTCAATGGTGGCTTGTTCCGCAGTTTTATTAACCAGTTCAATTAAATTATTCTCCTCTTCCCAGACCAACTGTTTTCTGGCTGCCAGTTGCTTCTGCCTCTCCATCTTGCTCACCACAGTTGGTAGTGATTCCTCTGGCATGGATAAAATCCCATTCTTCTCAGCTTTTTCCGCTAGTCTCCAATCATTCCACCGCTCATCGGATAAACCATAGGGAAAAAAGGGTTGTAAGATATCTTCAATCTCTTTAATAGAATAGCGTCTATCCCCCGTACTCACCAGGGATTGATATTTGCCCTTATCCGGTCGGAAGAAACCCGGTAACCGCATTTCCCGGTTTAAGTTCTTAATAGCTGGATCTGACTGAGTTAGGCAGATCAATTTTTTCTGCAAAATAACCCATAGGTCTGGACCGGGGTCTTCTGTTAGAGATAGGAATGTATGGAAAGACTTGCCACCAGAGAAAACTATTGCGCTCGGTAAAAGACCTAAACTCTTTAGATTTTCAATATTTTGGAACTGTTGGTCTAGGGGGAGGTCATCTACCTCAAAGAAAAGATTAGAGAAATTGGTGCAGTGTCCCTTGCCAATCCCACCTTGAGGATGGTTGGGCAAGAAGAATAAGGAAGTTTCTTGAGAAAGCTGGTATAGGAACTCCCATCCATAGGATTTACCAGCATCCCGCCACACAGAACCACCTTTCGGATCTTCTACCTTGCTTACCTTCCTTTGGGGAAATACTTCTAGTTCTCCCTTTCCTACCACAGCCCTTAACACCTGGCGCTTAGAAGTTTTTATCCACAGTTCTTTTCCTACAGTAAAACCAAGGCGGGTTAAAAAGCTAAAGGTTTGTTTTTTAAGTTCGGTCTTATCTAAATTATCAGCTGTTTCACACCGGTCGTCTATCTTGTCTTTGGCTTGAGAAAATTTTTGTGAACTAGGTTGACACGAATAGGAAAAATTGTGTACTATAGTCATGTGATTATCCCTCCGGGGAATATTCCACAGTCATCAAAGTCCCGGGTTCTGCAAAAAACAGAGACAATGTTCTGTGGGGTTAATAAGTTAAAACGAGAGAAACTCCCTTGCACGGGGGTTTCTTTCTGTTTAACCGTTTTTATTATACATGCTCTCTAATAAAGTTGCAACTAAGAAAGGTTTATTTATTGAAATTCGATATTACCTGAATTAGTATTTGTATTTACGCTGAATTAGCGATATAAAATGCTACGATTACCAGATACCAGAAATACTCTCAATTGAGTTTATTTATCAATACTAGAGATATCACCCTGTATAAGTTATAAGGATCTATGCCTTGAGTAAGAACTAAATATAGCTAATAGCCTTACTAAATCATTTTCTGTAATAAAACATACAGCTAATTGGAATCAAGGAATTTTTATCCGCCCGGGTAGAGTCCCTGCTAGGGAATTTATTTATTTTTTCTTTTTCTCCTCCTTTTGAGTTTCCACATAATCACATACTATTTCTCTTACTTTGTCTTTCATGGTTGTGTTTTCTTCTAAGCAAATCTTTCTAAACTCTAATTTTTCCTCCTTAGAAAGAAAGAATCGAATAGGGACTAGCTCTTTTTCTTCCATCACTCAAAGTACCTGAATTACTTGACAACCAGATAGTATCACCCAATCCTTAAATTTTCAACAGACCATTGACATTATAAGGTATTTATGGTGTATAATGACTTTAGTGTATTTGAATATCATTTCCTTTGCATCACCATAAGTCCTGTGGGCAGGAGATCTGGATAAAGATAGCAAATGGCACAAAAGGACTAAAAACAGCACTTAGCCTGAACGATAAAAATACACCACAATGCTCTATCAGTTTGGATTGTTCCCAATTTTGTGTAATTCTTGCCGGTTACGCTATTTGGTACATTCAGTCGTGACTAAGAGCTGTGGAAATTACTCCTTTGAAAAATGCAGTAATTTGACTATGCAGTTATGTATACGGTAGAAAGACAATTGTACGAATCCTTATTGGGAAAAAGGGTTTCTGACTCTCATTGGTCGAACCTCAAAAAAACTGCCCAAGAAGCTGGCATCCTCTTAGATTCACAGGGGGTTAGATTACTTATAAGAATCAAGAAGTTAAGTCCCCGGTTTCTAAAAAACCTAAAACAATTTCAATCTCAAGTTCAAGAGGTTTCTATCAACTTAGGACAGGTAGTAACCGGCAAAGAAATTGAAAGAATTGTTTTTGAAGTGATGCAGCTTAATCCAGCTCGTTCTACTTTTTTGAGATGGTTCCACAAGTTGAGTCTACCTTTTGACCAATCCAATCATTATTCCCGTGACATCTCGGGATTGATTATGTTGAGTGCTTTGATTTATAAATCAGGGAGGAAAAAACGTTGATTCTCACTGCTAGCGCTATCAAACGAGTGCAAATTAATCTACAAAGACGAGGTGTACGTATTACCTCCAGACAAATACGCGATAATTGGAATTCTTCTCTGTCAGAAAAAGAAAACCAGAAACGTCTGGAAACTTTGTTTCAGGCTGAGTTAGTTCCTGTACCACCTCCTTTGGCAGACCATGTAATTACTCTAGACGAGCCTCCAGAGCTATCACAAAATAAGGAAATTACCTTAGCAGAAAAGCAAACCATATCCACCGTGGCTAAAGACCTGGGTTTTATCCTCCCCCAGGATGAACTAAAGGCGATCGCGAGTAGTTTAAGGGAGGACAGTGAAATAACAAGCATTACAGAGATAAAAGAAGCCATACTGAGGTTCATTGCCAAAAAAGGGGAAAGAACCAGAAGGGAGGTAGATACAGCGCTATCAGAAATAGCTACCGCTTATGCAGCAGAGCAATTAATAAGTTCCCGTCTATTTGCCAGTTCATTAGCTAATTTAAGCAAGGAGGTAAAAGTAGCCAAGGGACGGTTTCAAGATCAAGTTGTATCTACTGTGGCCCTGTTTGTTCTTGATGATTAGTTTACTTATTCTCATTCAAATTAGACAAAAACCATCGACCTTACCACAAAGATATGAGATTAAAACACATTGACTCTCCTGAGTTAGAAACCGCTACCAGAAAAATCGGACTAGATCTTTCTCTATTAGAAAAAGCTGCGGAGGGGGACTTACAAGCAGTTAAGGTTATAGGAGAACTGGGGAGAAGGGGGAGACTAGCAACTGAACTTTCCCCCCAATTAGCCCAGAATTATAGCCAAGCTATAACCGGTGTTGTAGAGTATAATCGCGCTCTTGCTACTATTTATTCCAGTGCGGGGAAAGGAGTTATTGCCCTGGAGAAAGGAATTTTGGATACCAGCTTAAATGCAGATAAATTAAGGAATCAAAGGAAAGAGCTACATACAGATAACAAAATTGCCTTGGCAGCAGAAAAAGCACGTCATAGTTTTGCTATTTCCCTGAGTCAAACAAGGGGGTATGTAGATGCCCAAATAGCCCAGGTAGACCGCCAAGCCCAAATAGCAGAGGTTCAATCTAGACCGCAAATTAAGCAGGTTCAAGCTGACCAGGACTTACAAAGAAAGTTGGTTAGTAATTATCTGGAAAAGGGAGAGGATTTCACTCCGATAGATGAACTCACACCACGCAAGAAATATAGAACCTTGACCAGAATCAAAACTGCTTTAGGTTTCTGAATTTTACCCGGAGGTATAATATGAGTAACTTCATTGAACTCTATTGTATAAATCAAGGTCAGAGCTTTAAAGAACTTTGGTTTTGTTCCCATATTCTCAATGATTCTGAAGATATGCGGTATATACTGAATCATCCTGAAGTGGAAGTAGCCCAAACAGATTATTGTTATCGTCCAGCTATAGTTTGGAGATTGAAGGTAGAGGCTCTACAAAATGTTAGGCAAACTGCAAGAAGAAACTAATCAAATCATTGAAGGAATCAAGCCTGAAACCCTGCGATACTTAACTCACCTTGAACAGGATTTATACAATGCCCTGGAAACAAGGGCCAATATTGATAGTTGGTTAGTTTTTGGGGCTGCCCAAGCAGCTGGTTTGACCTTGCCTTACATTCTATTTAATCTGGGTGTGACTCTTTCTATCATCCAACTTTTTGGAGTCTTAACCGGAATTGCTCCGGGTATTATGGGTATTTCCCAAGACTGGAGATTTAGAAAAGGTACAGATGGATGGGAGATAGATTTAGGGAAAAATCCCCTGGCTGTGTGTGCCAAAATAGGGGCGGGAGGTTTAATCTCCTGGAATGGTACAGGAAGGATATCGTCGGCTACGGAAAAGACGAGGGTGGCTCTGGAAGAAGCCAAAAAGGAGATAACACCCAACTCTAGTTTTTTAACTACTACAGACTGGTTGTTGTTAGGAGCAGTCTGTTTAGCAGCTATAGCGGGGGCGCTTTTTTTTAGGAAAGATGAATAAAATACTCCACCGAGAACGCCGCCATAACACCCTTACAGTGTTACTACTGCTGTTTGGGGGACTAGTGTTGCTCACCCCTCTTTCCCGAGAACTAGTGTTTTGGGAGGAGGTGACCTTCTGTGTGAGAAAGAAGTGCTGGAATGGAGTGAGACACTTGGTAGCGGTAGAGTTACGTAATAATATGGAGCTAATGCAAGCAGTTAAAGTAGTTAAAGTTATACCTAGCGATGATGCCCTAGCGCCTTACTTTGCCCTGGGGGGAACAGCTCTGTTAATAACTGCTGCAAGCATCTCCCATAAACTTACTCAAGACCAGGCAGCCCAGTTGCTTTCTAGTTTGAGGGGAATAAAGGGAAGGGAGCTGCGGGAAGATATGCAGGAGGAATATGCTCTGGACTTACATAGACACACTTTGGCATCTACTGCCCAGGTAGAACAGGAGGTGATTTCTAGGGAAGCAATGACTACTTTAGCTTCTATCCAGAGTGAACAGGAGCAACAGTTAGCTTATTTAGAAGGACAGCAGCAAGGAGAAATAGACCTATTAGAGCATGCGAATAAGGTAGCAGAGTTAAGATTGTCTCTAAAAGAGAAGGAGGAAAAGTTAAAGGTTACAGCCCAGCCCAAAAACCCCAAGGAACAGTTGATAAAAAAAATGAAGGGTCATGAGGGGGGATGGTTATGGGATGTGTTAAATTCCTTAAAGCCATTGTGGTTAGTGGGGAATCAAGGGAGTGGAAAAACCACAGCTGGAGCTACCCTAGCTTTAGCCAGAAAGGTGTTACTAGAAAGAGAAGTAAACATGATAGTAGACCGACATGGGGACTCGGAGAATGGAGAATTATGGAAACTGTTTCCTGAAGCAATGTTAGCTATAAGTGCTGATGAGATAGGTCAAAGTTTGATAGAGAGCATACAGGACTGGGGGAACAGAATGAAGATGAAGCCCAAACCACCAGTGGTGCAAGTCATTGTAGATGAGTTTACTGCCTTGAGGGAATTGGTTGGAGATATATCAGATACTTGGTTTAAATTATCTTGTACAGATACAAGAAAAGGACAAGTGCAGGTAATAGGCATTACCCATAATACAACCAATGAGAGTTTTCCAGCGGGAACGGTGGGGACAAGGAAGGCGGGGACTATATTATTGGAGAAGTTTTCTGCTAATAATGAAACACCATTACCCAGGGTGGTGATTAGATGGGGATTGACCGATAGCAAGGGTAATCCCTTAGAAGATGAGGAACGCACTTGGCCTGGTTGGTTCAACATTGACGAGTTGAACGGGGTGACCTAGGCAACGAATCTCAAAACCTTTCAAGCATTTTCATCCTGTAAATGTGTAACTGAGAGAATGTGATTAACGTGCCAGCCTTAAATTTTTATGAGTCGAAAACCAAGAAAATTAGAAGCAGGATACTGCTATCACATTACAATCAGATGTAACAATCGGGAATTTAGACTAACTAAATTAGAATGTCGTCAGGTCTTGATTTATGCAATAAAAAAAGCAATTGACAAGTATAATTTTAGAATGTATGGGTTATGTCTAATGAGTAATCACATACATTATTTAATAGAACCATTACAGCCCTCAGATCTGCCTAAAATTATGCACTGGTTAAATTGGTATACAGCACTGTGCTTTAATCAGATGCTGAATAGAACAGGGCATTTTTGGGAAAAAAGGTATCACAGCACGGGGTTTGCCATGTCAGATAAGAAAAGGGCATTAAACACGCTGAGATATATACACGGCAATCCTAAAGCAGCAGGAATACAACAGGGAATGTTTTATGATTTTAGTAACTATGGAGTACATGAGAGATTAGGTAGTGATGGGGTAACAACATGGCATCCAGCCTTTTTAGCGTTAGGAAAAACTTTAGATGAGTGTGCAAGCATTTATAAAGGATTTTGTCAAAAATATCGTCCTCAACCGAAAAAGGTGGAAAAAAACCGGTGGGGGAGTAAACTTTTAGCCGGGATGAAACCAAATCAAAAAAAGAAGGGAACATCACCAGGACAGCTAAAGCTTTTTTGGGATGAGTTAGACATAACTAATGAGGAAATAATAAAGGCAGCAACAATATTTGTCAAGGCAAATTGTTATACACCTAATCCTAAAAATAAATAGTACCAGGTATCCGAAACCCTGGAACTAGCAAGGTTTCGTTAATTTCTTGTTATTTACAAAAGTTAACAATACTATCAAACCTTTATGGGTTACACTCTACATGTCTTGACAGGAGGGAAGAGGTTATTTCTAAGGCTCCACATGGTCCCGGAGATTGACGGGAGTTGACCCGTTGGTGCGGATAGTGAAAAGTTTAAGTCGTTGTAATTCAGCCATGAACCCTCTGACCTCCATCCAATTCTATCTGCGAAGGATTCCCATACCTTTTCATTATATTGTTTTGTGCCGCCCAGGTTTTTGTATATTTCTTGTTGGACAGAGATACCAAATTTCCCTTTACTATATTTTAACCACAAATTATCAATGGTGCGCAATTCCTTACAGGGAAAATTTTCTGCATCTTCCACTCTTAACCAGCCCTGGCTTTGTCTGTTAGCTACTGCTAACATTACTCTATCTGTTTCTGAATCTGCTTCTCTAAAATTTTGAGCTTTTAACAAGGTTTCTAATTGTGTGTACCTGCTAGGTGTGGTTATAGGAGTTTCTTCTAATGTGGGGATAACTGTGGGAGGATCTTTTGGTCTATATAGTAGCACAACAAGTGTTACTATTGCTAGTGTAAATAATCCTAGTGTGAGTTCTGTCTTCTTTAAAATTCCTCGTGTAATAAGTGGTTGGGGTGTGAGTTGTAGTAAGCGACTGAAAGTGTCTGAAACCTCAATAGTAAGTTTTGATTGTCTTGTCATAAAGCTTACAAATAAATAGTCTCTTAATTGACTACCTTCCGATACTCTTCTAGATAAAAGGTAGAACATTATTGGATTAGCAAGTAGTTTAGACAGAAAACTGTGATGCTTTTTTCCAATTTCTAATTGCAGTCTACCTTCAGATCCCTGAACAGCAGTGACCAGTAAATCTTTGAATACAGTTCGGATTGTATGTTTTTGTTCGTTTGTAAGTTTTGCAATCAGAAGAGAGCGCAACCAATCTGGCATATAACCATAGCGTAACCAGGGTAAGCGAGCCAATTTAGTTAGCGAACCTACTTCCAATAGAGAATGTCCCGTCTCTGTTTTGAGAGTATTACCCAAATAAACAGTGATGTTCCAATGCAACTGTGGAAAGACTGCACAGGCTCCCAACCAGTAAAAGTTATTTTTACCAAGATATTCCTCTAAGGAAACCAACATTGCATCAATATCTTTAGTTGGTGGTGAATTACGCTCAATCCAATGCAAGGGTCTTAGACGTAATGATTCAGGCAAAGGAGATGCAGTTTCTGTGGTTAGATAATGATTAGTTGCTATTTGCTGTCGCAATCTTTGGCTTAACACTTGTAAACCTGTAGGTGTTGCAGGTAAAATTAAAAAATCTTGTGCAAGTACAAATTTTTCATAACTATAATTTTCTACTAGCTTTGGTGTGAGAATTACCCGATTTTCCCAATCTAATAGTTGATTTACCCAAGGTTCTAGTTCACCAGTAATAGAGCTAAACAGCTTTTCAGTGTCTGAAACCAGGATGAGGTAATGCTGACTATATTTAGTGGCAATTTGATGCAGTTTTAGTGGGGAATTATGTTCATCACTTGAGAAGCAAATGCGTGGATCTTCGTCATAAAAATAAGTTTCGACATAAACTCCATCATTTTTGAGTTGCTCAATCATCTCGGCAACAAACTTAGATTGATGATCTCGATAACTAGTGCGTTCAACCAGAAATAAATATTCTGGAATTGCAGCAGAATTACGGTATATTGGTTCTAACCACCTACCGCGCTGAAAAAATGCGTCAATAGTTTTTTCCACATCCAGTATGTTAGTGGGAACTAAGATACGCTGTCTGAAATTTTTAGCAATATTGATAAATAGATGCCTTGGAAATAAATTTTGCTCCAACTCAGGAATTGAAATTGTCTGTAGCTCTGGTATTATTTTTGTACTGGAACGGTGCAGAAATAAATTAGCTCGCCATAACCATAACAGCTGTAAGCCTATATAAATAAAACAGAGACTAAGTGAGAAATAAATAAGTGCGATTTGCCAGGGGACAGGAAGTGTTTGTTCCTGTGTTTGAGGTACTGTTGGAGAAGGGGTTTGGCTTATGGGAGGAAGTGTCTCGTTCGGTGTTTGAGGTACTGTTGGAGAAGGGGGTGGGTTTATGGGAGAAAATGTCTGTTCCGATTTTAGTGTTCCCATGAGAACTGCTATAAATATCAAAATCCACTGTAATTGGCGCCAGGGTATCCTCCTCCTTGCGACTGGCAATGATCCTTTATCTTCTACTGTATGACTAAGACCAATTTCTTTTATCAACTTTAGCCAATTATCAAAGTGGTATTGAAAATTTTCCTGCTCAATTAGAGATTTACAAAAGATTGGTCCGAGTAAAGTTCTCAGTTGTTTTGGATCATCTAAAGTTTGCCCTTCAGCAATCAGGAACAGAATTAGATCCTGAGCCGCTATATGCTCAGAAATGCCAATTTTATATCCTGCTTCCCTTAGTAGCTCAATCAATTCTATCAATCTATCAAGATTTAACCAATTTGGGATGTCTTTGTTTTCTGTATCCATTGTTCTACAATTTTGGTGGCTTTTTGTTGGTCTTCAGCAGTTTTAATTAGGGTACTGAGAGTACGGAGCATTTTGTCTGGTTCATTAAAAGGATTATTTGTATCACTAGTGAATTTTTGTAAAGTTATTAACCAATTTAATAACTCAGCCGTTGCGGGTTTCTTTCTCAATCCACTTTGCGGTGCGCGCAAACTATAGAATAAATCTAAGGCTGTTTGTAAAAAAGTATTACTGTTACCAACGTAAGTGCCAAGATGATTAGCAATAATATCCTGCAAGCTCTTTTTATCTGGAAAGGGTAGATTATAATAAATACACCGACGTAAAAAAGGCTCTGGTAAATCTTTTTCAGAGTTACTGGTAATAATCACAATCGGTTGTAATTCTGGATCTGCTTCAATTTTTTCATTACCCAACTCTAAAACTCGAAAATAGATATGTTCTAACTCATTCAGGACATCATTACAGAAGTCACGGGGGGCTTTATCAATTTCATCAATTAGTACAACAGAACGTACTTTTTCCTTATGTAAAAGTTCAGGTGGTAAATATTGATTTATCTGAGATGGCTCACGAGTGCGTAAAATAGCTAGTCCTAGAGCTTGATAATTGATGTAATCCAAAGGGTTGATTAAAGTAGAAGGATTCTGAATATCTTGAAAACGCTTTAGAGTATCATAGGTGTAGAATAAATCACGGGCAGTGCTAGTGGACTTAGTTTCAAACTTTAAGGGAGTGCTAAAGCCAAGTTCCCAAGCCAGATGGTAAGCAAATTGAGTTTTTCCAGTCCCTGGTTCTCCAGTCAGCAGTAAAGGTTGTCCTAGCAAGAGCGCCACGTTACAAGCATCCCTCAAACCTGGCTCTGGAATATAGTTTTCTGGGTTTAGTAATTGAGAACGTTGAGATATTGGCAGTTTTGCCGGTAATTTATCTTCCTGACGAGTTCTCTTACCTACATAAAACGGAAACTTCATATCATTTCTCTCTTAACTAACACTTAGATTTTAGCACTTTGATTAATTCCTGAGCTAAATGATCCATTGGAATTATATCGGATGAGTTTTCTTCTTCCCATTTGTGAAATAAATCTCTAATTGTTCTCATGAGATTATCAGCCATTGCTTCTCCAATAAAGTTTTGAGTATGATCCCGCACCCAATTCTCAGCGTCTGATCGACTCACTCCAGTTAGCTCTGGAACAAGAAATAACAAAGGATTAGATTTTTCAGAATTACATAGTGATTTTATATGCTGAGAAATTTTTTGATTGGCTTTTTCATAGCGATATTTTTTAACCAGATAACTTAGAAAATCAAATAACTTTATAATACCAGAATTTTTAGTACTCATTTTACGCTTAATTTGGTATTTGATAAATATACAAATTATTAACTTTTGGTTGCTCTTAATAGTCCATTTGCACCAAAAATTCACTAGATTATCCAAAGTTTCAAATTTTTCTTTCAATTGTTCAGTCAATAAATGAGTATGAATAAGAATAGGACAGGGATATTTATGAAAAAAATCATTAATCTCTGTTAGAGAAGCAGAACTACGTCCGATAAGAATATCCGCTAAGGTCTTGTGTAAGTAACCTGAAAATTCATCCCGATTATTTAATTTTGGTGGGGAAGGAAGATGATATTGTTTAATAGATTCTTCTCCTAGAAACCTAGGTAATGAAACTTTATGTAGCCGCTCTAAAAACTTATCATGGCTTTGAAACTCATCACCATGAATGATACAAATTAGAGGGGAAGGTGAATTTCTTTGTATTATTCTTATTAGTTCATGCTCCTGCTCACTTCGGTTTACTAAATAGGGTAAAAGAGAGGGGATTTTTCGTTTTTTAGTGATGGGAGTAACAGGTGGGTTTACAACAACTTGAATATTAACATCACCTTGAATGTTACCATCACCTTGAATGTTACCATTGCCTTGAATGTTATCATCACCTTGAACCACCTCATTGTGATTCCCTTGAACTACGCTATTTTCATTACCCTGAACCATATTTTCATTTATACAACTATCAGCCTGTTGCTGTTGATTGGCATCAGGATGTTGTGGGTCAAAGTTACCAGGCGGTTGGCTCATCTTTCTACAATCCTAACAGATGAGAACCAGCAGCAGCACCTAGCCAGAGAGCAACTTTTGTAATTATCGGCTTGGCTACTGTCCAGATTTTTTGTCCAGCTTCTACACTCTTGCTGGTTTTTTCTAGTGTTTCTGTTACACTTGTTAAACGTTCTAAGGCACGTTTTTTATTTGGTTCTTCTTTATCTGTGGCTCTCTTCGCTGCACCTAAATCTTCAATTACTTCTTCTTTGGTGTCTTCAGGTAATTCTGCTTTTTTAATTAATCCTTCTAGTTCTGCGAATAACTTAATAATGTCATCTTTAGTGAGTGTGGTTTCGGCAGTTGCTCCAACTTGGTTCTGTTGTGTAACTCGATTACCATCTCCTAGTAGAGCTTGATTATTGTCCCCTTGGACTGTGCGGTTGTTATTGCCTTGAACGATGTTGATGTCACGACCTACTGAACCGCCAATTGAAAAACCACCTGGATTGCTAGTCATACTGTATACCTTAATGCGTTAAATAACTGCCCATAGAACCTTTCGGTAGCTCGATTAATAAAAAGTCAATCTCATAACATATTTACTGACTTTTGCGTGCAATTATAATACATAATTATGGATGGAGAAATCAAGGTCAAGACTTTGTAATAATTTTTTATGCTGAAAGCATGCGATCTCGCCAGACTTAACCCGTATGTGTTTTACTAGTTATGTTATAATGTTGAGTCGTCTTAAATTAAAAGAGCGATCGCATTACACTTCTTATGGGCGATTGCGAAGCACTCCCTACGGGCGATCGCATTACACTCCCTACGAGTCATCGCATTCAGTGTTCCCCCCGGTTCCTTCTCAAGGGAAAATTCTGAACGTATTGAAGGGAGATTGCATTACACCCCCCGACGGGCGATTGCGCAGCACTCCCTATGGGAGATCGCGAAGGACTAGCAACCTGGAGACTGTCCGTGGGGGAGACCGGGAATCAATTCCCGGTCTCAAGTGCGACCTGAAAAGGGTCTTTCTGTTACGGGGAGCCTACTCCCCCAGGGGATTCACAGCCCTTGCTCTCGTGTAAAAGACTCTGTTAAGAGTCCGGTCACGTCCCAGTACAGTAATGGATAAGGACGGAATGCAGACCACAAATGTAGCCAAAACTAGTAGTCTAAAACCGGTTAGGAGCTAGAGGGAATTCTTCCAAAGGTGAACCACGTGAATTATCGATAAAACTGCGTTATGGGAAGAATGTCCAAATTAGACTGATAGGACATAAGCGGTGTAGTTTAGGTGCTTTGAGATTGCCTAAACCTGTGAATAACAAAACCGCCGCAGGATAGATAGCACCCAAGGAAGAGTGTAACAACAGAAGGACCAACAGGGCAAGCCCTACAAGGTCTGGAGAATGTCGATAACTCCAGTAGGTCAAAGGTAACAATGACGGAACTCCTTGGAGGGTACAGGATGGGTGAGAAAGCGAATGTTGGAGGTAATGCTCCAAATAGGGGTTCAAGATTTGCCTCTGACCGAAAGGAATAGCAGAATTCACCTGGGTCTTATACGAAAGACAAATTGAAAAAGAAATCAAATCCAATGACAAGTTAGATACAAACACTCTTATGTTAGTAAACGGACAGAGGAAACAGCTTGAGAACTGGAGCCAAATCAATTGGCGACGGATAATGAAAGCTGTTCGAAATCTAAGGCAAAGAATCTTTCGTGCTAGACAACTTGGTAACTTTCGCAAGCTAAGGAGCTTGCAAAAGCTTATGTTACGAAGCCACGCAAACCTACTGTTTGCAGTAAGACAAATCACTCAGACCAATCGTGGCAAGAAAACATCTGGGATAGACAAGGAGATAATAAACACCCCAGGAGAAAGAGTGAAACTTGTACTTGAATGGAATGAGGTCGCACCTAGTCCTACAAGACGGGTAATGATTCCAAAACCAAACGGCAAGAAACGTCCCCTTGGTATCCCAACTATAAGGGACAGAGTCATGCAAACAGTAGTCAAAAACGCACTAGAACCTGAATGGGAAGCCGTGTTTGAAGAACATTCTTATGGATTCAGACCAGGTAGAAGTTGTCAAGATGCCATAGCACAGTCCTTCATAAGATTGAAAAATGGCAGAGACAACTGGGTTCTAGAAGCCGATATCAAAGGCTTCTTTGATAACATTGCCCATGAAACCATTCTACAAAATATTGGTGACTTTCCTAAGAAAGAACTGATAAAAGAATGGCTAAAAGCTGGTTTCATATTCCAAGGGAAAATAAACCCTTCAGAACGAGGCACACCACAAGGAGGGGTAATATCGCCCTTACTAGCTAATATAGGATTACATGGATTAGAATTTTTTATAAAATCTACCAATCCAAAACTTGGTGTGGTGAGATATGCTGATGATTTCATAGTCACAGCTAGAGACAAAGAAAGTCTCAAAAAGGCACGAAACCAGATACAGCAATGGTTGAGAGAAAAGGGTCTTGAACTCAGTTCTGAGAAGACGCTAATCACGTCAATGGTAGATGGGTTCGATTTCCTTGGCTTCAACCTCAAGCACTATGATGGCAAACTCCTTATCAAACCCTCGAAAAAGAAAGTGTTAGCTCTCTGTAAGAGGCTAGGGATGGAAGTCAAAAGTCTAAACGGTCGAGAGCAAGAGGTAGTCATAAATAAACTCAATCCGATTCTCAGAGGGTTTGCTAACTATTACAAAGGTGTAGTTAGTAAAGAAATCTTTGATTACATCTCTCATAGAGTATGGCAATACCTTTGGAGGTGGGCAAAGCGGAGGCACCCACAGAAGAGCAAAAAGTGGATTAAAGACCGCTACTTTAAATCAATAAAAGGCAATCAGTGGAGGTTCGTTTGTAAAAGGGAACGCCGTGGGAAGATATCGTTGATATCGGTCTATCCAATAGATAAGACACCAATTGAGCGCCATATAAAAGTTAAGGGTAGTGTGTCCCCAGACGACCCAAATCTAAAAGAATATTGGAATAAACGTCACCAAAAGAAAGGGAAATCACATTGGGATAAAGGCTCGAAATATTATGAGGTAGCCAAAATCCAAAACTGGAAATGTCCCATCTGCGGTGAACCACTACTCAATGGAGATGGAATCGAAACCCACCACATAGTACCTGTTGCAAAAGGTGGTCTGGACGACATAGAAAACCTGAAGCATTTGCACTCAGCGTGTCATAAACAGGTACACTCAAAACCCAAGTTGAAAGGCTTGAAGTAAGGCTTGAGCCGGATGATGGGAAACCGTCAAGTCCGGTTCTTAGGGGAGGGAAGGATAGTGATGTCCAACCCTTACCCGACAGCGCAAGTCAGTTGAAAACTGACTGGTTTTGCTGTAGGTGGATGGCATTGAACACACAACACACAACATGTGTTTTATTAATATTACACTCCCTACGGGAGATCGCTCTCCTCTAGGCTCATTTCATGTTCGGTTCCCGTTTGGTAAAAGATTGACGGTAAACGTTTTCCGTCAAAGGATAAATCAGTTATTTCAAGGGGGTAGGGATATTTGGAGGGGGATTGCGAAGCACTCCCTACGGGCGATCGCTCTTAGAGATTATCCCCCAGTTCCTTCTCAAGGGAAAAATTTGAACATGGGGACGGGCGATCGCTCTGATGTAGCCACATTTCATCTTCGTTTTCCGTCAAAGATAAATCAGTTATTTCAATGCTTTTAGGGTATTAAAAGCGCGATCGCATTTCCTCAGTTTTACACTTTAAAACCAGGTAATTGCGAACTACTCCTTTGACAAAAAACATCTTCCATCATTCTTTTATAGACAGGGATTCGATTATGAAATGCGACTAATGTTAGGTTAAGCTCCTTTTCTCAACCCGACATCTAATTTATAAAGTGTTCCAAACTAATTGGGTTCTCAGATTTTTTTGCAGGATCCATCACCTGAAATCCAAATACCGTGACCTTTCCAACTTGCTTATTCCCTTATAAAATTAACTTAAGTCTATTTTTCCCACTTAGTGCTAGACGCTATCTCAAAGCATTATCTAATTCATCAATTAAAATAATTAAATCTCCTTCCCCAATCTCATTGAATATAATTTCTCGGTTATTATCATGCAGATACTGATAGAAGACATTTTTCCAGGAAACTGAAGAAATACTCCTATCTTTCCAATTTATTTTCCCTCGATGTGCAAACGCATTTCTGACTAGCCATGCGAATTGCCAAATTGAATCCCATTGGTTCGTTTTTCCCCACTTCGCCTTAGCACAATCTTTTTGACTTTCATAGAAATTTGTAAAGACAGATTCAATAATTCGCTTTCGTATTAAGCTAAGATCTGGCATTTCGACCCACGTTGTAGATTCATAATACTTTTCTTCAGGAAATTTTTCTTCACGAAATTTAAGTTGTCTAGGTTGACGATTGTGAGAAAGTTCAAGTAAAAAATCAGATGGATCAAAATGTAATATTACGCCACTAGCTGGAGCAGGAGCACATAAGTTAAGTGATGGCTGTATATTAACACTATTTAGTATATCAGCTAAATTTTTACTATGGCGAATGGTATAAAGGTATTGTGAAGCACTTGTGATAATGTTACTTGAAACCATTAAAGTTAGAATTGGCTCGAAACATACCCTTGAACTGTCGATAATTCGAGTAGACATAATTCATTTTAACCCAGGTGCTAAGGATGGTTCAATAAGTTGTTTGAATCTACCAATCTTGCTGGTTGAGCAGTATTAGGAGGCAGATCTTCTAATAATTCAAATCCCGCAATATCTTCTGCAAACTGATTAGGACGAACGGGATTCCAAAATACTATTCTGGCTTCTAATAATTGCCTCGTTCCTGAAAAAGGAAAATCTAATCGTACTCTTTGATGAGGCATTTCAATAGTATCTCTATTAACCCCTAAAGCATCTGCTACCACATGAGCACACGTAAGAATTATTTTTTCTTCGACTAAGAACCCATTACCAACAATCGTGCTACTGTTTGAGTAAATTCTGACGATTGATGACTGTAGTGGTCTGATTATCTGTGATGTATTCATCTTATAGATTCCTTCTCCACTTCAAAGTAATTTCATAGTTCACTTCACTGTTACCAGAAGCGATCACCGCCCCAAGTGTTCCGCTCATCTTGATACCAAATGTGAACAAAATGGTAGCAGAACCCATTTCTTTTGTGTACATGCTACACCAGAAAATTAAGTCTTGTAAGCTACAAAATTTTAAATCGTTACAAAAATTTACAATACAGCGAAATTCAGGTAAATGAACCACGGTTTTTGTTTCGCGCAAAGGGAGAAGGTAATCAAAATCTGGTTTAAATAGATGCAGAAGTGTTGAATGTTAAGAAAAAGGAAGGGGTAGGAACAACACTGGGTTCCACTGGTGTAAAACCAGTTCCGGAAGATTGACTTAAGAGATTAGATCGATTCTGATCATCAGTGCTGAATCCCATTAGGTCACCAGATTTATTGGAAACTTCCTCTGCTTTAACAGATGTATTCAAAACCAGACTAGTAAGTAATGCAGGAAACCAGAATAAACAGTAAACTTTCATATTTTGGATAGAGTACAAGTTTTATTTAGGAGTTAGCAATAACACCATAGTTAATTATAATATCTTATTTCATCTATCTTTAGATAGATATTTGGTCTAAGGTATTAAAATAGTGTAACTAATTTAAGCAGATAAAATTTATAACAAGAATAACTGGCGTTGCATATTTGCGGGATGAATCAACTAAACGCGGGTATTACTTCATACTTTAAATAGTGAAGTAATAATTTAATTGAATACCTAAGCATATCTACAGATTTTGAATAGCATAGCGTTTTTCTATGTAGTCGCGCTAAGTAGTGACGTAAACGTGTATTTTCACCCTCTACCCTAGTCATATATGTTTTGCTCACAATATGATCCTCTGGCTGAATAAAACTCGGATAAACCCTCCACCCATCAGTAACATAAAAAAAGCATTGCCAGAGTTTAACGATGTCCCACAAAGGTTGAAATGCTTGTGAGCTGTGGTCTCCCACAACCCAAGCCAGGATATTTTTACGGAAGTGATTTACTGCTGTCCACAACCATATTTTGTTTTTTTTGATCCCACAAAGGTCTCCAACTCATCAAGTTCACCTACCAAGGGTGTTTCCTCAACTGGTGGAGCATCTGGAAGTATGGAACCAATTTGTTTTAGCCAGTAAATAATAGTTGTATGATGAACGCCTTTATCGCGTTCAATTGCTCTAAATCCCATACCGTTAACATAAGAGCGCAGGCAACTTTGTTTAACTTCTTCTGAATAGCCTTTAGGTGGACTATAGACATCGATAAATTGACGACCACAATCAACACAAATGTGATTTTGTTTACCTCGACGTTTGCCATTCTTTCTGATTTTGGAAGACCCGCAGTTTGGACAATGCACAGTAGATTACCTCAATTCATACCTCTATTATGCAACGCCGAATAACTTATTTTATAATCCTGTATAAATACAAAAAGATATGTGACAAGTGATCACATATTGAACAAATTTAGTTGGGATATGAGCAGGAGGAAGATTGCGCAGCTCTCCCACTAGCGAGATTCCGAATCACCCCCGACGGGCGATCGCTCGCTTGTGGGAATCGTCTCCACTTCCTTCTCAAGGGAAAAATTTGAACATGGGGACGGGTGATTGCCAAGCACTCCCTGTGGGAGATAGCTTTCATCTAGGCGTATTCCATAGTCGCTTCCCGCCTGATAAAAGATTGACGGAAAACGTTTTTCGTCAAAAGATAAATCAGTTATTTCAATGCTTTTAGGATATTTACAGGGCGATCGCTTGTGGGAATCGTCTCTACTTCCTTCTCAATGGAAAATACTGAACATGAGGACAGGCGATCGCACCTCAGATTCTTCTCAAGGGAAAATTCTCAACGTGTTGAGGGGAGATCGCATTACACTCCCTATGGGCGAACCCTCTTAGTGATTATCCCCTAGTTCCTTCTCAAGGGAAAATTCTGAATGTGTTGAGGGGCGATTGCGAAGCACTCCCTTTGGGAGATCGCATTCAGGGTTCCCCGTGTTTCTTCTCAAGGGAAAAACCTGAACGTGTTGAGGGGAGATTGCATTACACCCCCGACGGGAGATCGCTCTCATCTAGGCTCATTTCATGTTCGGTTCCCGGTTGGTAGAAGATTGACGGTAAACGTTTTCTGTCAAAGGATAAATCAGTTATTTCAATGTGGTAGGGATATTTGGAGGGGGATTGCATTACACTCCCTACGAGATCATGGATATAGGACTAATAATGAAACGCCATTACCCAGGGTGGGGATTGACCGATAGCAAGGGTAATCCCTTAGAAGATGAGGAACGCACTTGGCCTGGTTGGTTCAACATTGACGAGTTGAACGGGGTGACCTAGGCAACGAATCTCAAAACCTTTCAAGCATTTTCATCCTGTAAATGTGTAACTGAGAGAATGTGATTAACGTGCCAGCCTTAAATTTTTATGAGTCGAAAACCAAGAAAATTAGAAGCAGGATACTGCTATCACATTACAATCAGATGTAACAATCGGGAATTTAGACTAACTAAATTAGAATGTCGTCAGGTCTTGATTTATGCAATAAAAAAAGCAATTGACAAGTATAATTTTAGAATGTATGGGTTATGTCTAATGAGTAATCACATACATTATTTAATAGAACCATTACAGCCCTCAGATCTGCCTAAAATTATGCACTAGTTAAATTGGTATACAGCACTGTGCTTTAATCAGATGCTGAATAGAACAGGGCATTTTTGGGAAAAAAGGTATCACAGCACGGGGTTTGCCATGTCAGATAAGAAAAGGGCATTAAACACGCTCAGATATATACACGGCAATCCTAAAGCAGCAGGAATACAACAGGGAATGTTTTATGATTTTAGTAACTATGGAGTACATGAGAGATTAGGTAGTGATGGAGTAACAACATGGCATCCAGCCTTTTTAGCGTTAGGAAAAACTTTAGATGAGTGTGCAAGCATTTATAAAGGATTTTGTCAAAAATATCGTCCTCAACCGAAAAAGGTGGAAAAAAACCGGTGGGGGAGTAAACTTTTAGCCGGGATGAAACCAAATCAAAAAAAGAAGGGAACATCACCAGGACAGCTAAAGCTTTTTTGGGATGAGTTAGACATAACTAATGAGGAAATAATAAAGGCAGCAACAATATTTGTCAAGGCAAATTGTTATACACCTAATCCTAAAAATAAATAGGTATCCGAAACCCTGGAACTAGCAAGGTTTCGTTAATTTCTTGTTATTTACAAAAGTTAACAATACTATCAAACCTTTATGGGTTACACTCTACATGTCTTGACAGGAGGGAAGTAAACCACACCATAACCACCAACCCCCCACCGTGAACAGAGAGGGACCGAGTAACCAAAGTAGCCCAACACCACGCAGTAATGGGAGTTGACCCGTTGGTGCGGATAATGAAAAGTTTAAATCTTTGTAATAGAGCCATGAACCTTGTTTTCTCCATCCCACCCTGTCTCCGAAGGAGCTCCATACATTCCAATCATATTGTTTTGTTCCCCCCAGGTTTTTGTATATTTCTTGTTGGACAGATATACCAAATTTACCCTGACTATATTTTAACCACAGATTGTCAATGGTGCGCAATTCTTGACAGGGAAAATTTTCTGCATCTTCTATTCTGAACCAACCCTCGCTTTGTCTGTTAGCTACTGCTAACATTACTCTGTCTGTTTCTATATCTGCTTCTCTAAAGTTTTGAGACTGTAATAAGGTTTCTAGTTTTGTATATTTAGAAGATGGGAGCTGGGATGGGTTAGTGTGGGAACTGGGTGATGGGGTGGAATTAAAGAAGGTTCTGGGTAAAAAACCATATAGGATATTAATGGGAATACCTGCATTAAAGCCAGTTTTTTCAGAAAGGGCGTTGGTATCTTCGAGTCCGTGAATGGCAATTACCTGACCTTGTGCATTAAAAACGGGACCCCCATTATTACCAATATGGGTGGTAGCATTATAAACCAGTCCATAGCCTTGGGGGGGATCTAAGTGTTTGAAAACTACCTTACCAACAGTGATGGTAAAACTTCGTTGCTTACCCACTGTGCCAAAAATGGCGGGGAATCCAGCTACGGAAATATCAGCTCCTATGGTTAGGTTCTCTGAGTTACCCAAGGATGCAACTTGATAATTTTCATTGGATTGAAAGGTGACTAAAGCCAGGTCAGGGTCCTGAACGGTTTTTTGGATAAGTTGGAGTTCTTTGATGGGATATTCTTTGCCATCATGAGTTCTAACAGTATAAGTAAAGTCTTGGCGACAGCGAATTTTGGTAGTACCAAGTCTATCACATACCACATGATTGGCGGTGAGTACGGTATATATGGTGCCTTCTTTTTTGACAATTACACCGGAACCACCGGGGTGAGCGTCACTGTTGATTTGGACTGTGGTTTTTTGGGCAATATCCTGGATATTGGGGATTGTTTGAGCTGGGGTGAGCTGGGATGAGAATAGGACTGTAGATATGATTCCAGAGGTTATAAATATATAGGTGAATGGTTTATACATTTAAATTTACAGGGTAGGGTATGTTTTTAATATAGCTTGAGTTAAGGGGTGAGGAATGAAAAGGGCGATTGCGCAGCACTCCCTGCGGGAGATCGCAAGGCACGCTCTCATCTAGGCACGTTTCATGTTCGGTTCCCGGTTCGTAAAAGGTTGACGGTAAACGTTTTCCGTCAAAGGATAAATCAGTTATTTCAAGGGTTTTCGGATATTTGGAGGGGCATTTTCTAAATGCACGCCCCTCAAAATCTTCAGAATTTTCCCTGAGGAAAACTAGCGCTCTTCTTTTTAATCTAAACACCGGAAGATAAACGTAGGTTGGGTTGAAGCATGAAACCCAACACCCCCATGGGTTAGACTACTGCTAACCCATCCTATTAAACTTGTGTAGTCATGCGATCGCACGTAAACCCCCCGCAGGATGTGTATTCTCCTAGGAGGAAAACTGGCGCTCTTCTTTTTAATCTAAAGACCGGAAGTAATCCCACGCTTTTCTATAGTTCTCTATCCTATCACACTTCTCAAAGGGTGCTTGATAGATGATACTTTGGTTCGCAGGATTATTAGATAAGGTCTGATTGACAATAGGTACTTCAACTGTACCAGTAGTCATATCTTTTATATCTTCCCATCCCGGGGATTTAGTTTTAGGGTTACCTTTGCGGGGTAAACCTACCCCCACAGATCCTTTTTTCTGAACAGTAAACACGATTCTACCATTCATGTCGTAATAAGTATTTTTTTCCTTTTGTTGCATGACAGGAAACTGGACTCGATAGATGGTATTCAATTCATCTAGGGTCATACCTAAGCTCATAGCAGCTAATACATCTATTTCTACTAAAGCCTGTCTGCGCTCATAATCCGTACGTAAGGCATTATTCCTTTGCCAAAAGGGTGTAAGTTGACTAAAGAAGTTATTGTTCAATCGTGGATCTTGGGGTTTACTCCAACTTTCTTGGGTGTATTCATTATGCCAGTTTTCCTCCCATAAATCCCCGTAGTATTGTGTTAGGCAGTTTAGTGCTAGGGTACGTATGTGTAATGAGGATATAACATTAGGATGAGGGAGGAGAGAAAATAAATCATTTCTAAAATGACCTTTTCCTGTTGTTTTGATAAAAAAATCATAGGGTAAGGAGGATGATAGTCCAGTAACTGATATGAGATGTTTGGTATTTTCAAATGTGACAGAAAAACACCCATCAATATGTCCAACTTGTTTGGGAATAATCGCTGGTATTAAGGTTCTTTCACCCGATTGACTTAACATTGTTCTATAAGCAACCCGATAAAAATCAGTGACGGGTTTTTGCTCACCCCAGGGAACACGGGGGGTGCGGTCAAGATAATCTCTGGGAGTGCAGTCTGGGACGTAATTGGTGCGGGGGAGATAATCTGGGGGAATTTGGGTCAGGTCAATAACATCATAATCACTACTGAGTCTACAAACCTTTCTGGGGGTTTTATTTAAAGGATTACCCACAAAAAAATGGGGGCCAGATAATATCAACTGTTCTGCACCCTGGGCAAATTGGGTGTTACGCTTAATAGTCTGGTCTTTTTGCGAATTGGTTTCATGCCACATTTCTAGAGCAAAATACTCACCCTGTAAATCACCTAAGCGCCTTTCTTGGGCTGCAAATTTCTCCAGTACCCCCATTAACTGCTGGGAATGTAAGGTTGGCAATCGCGCTTCTTCCCCCGGGGTTCCCCCTTCATCATAGAGTTGGGCAAATAGATTTAGTCTCTCCCTATTTACAGTGATAATTCTCTCTTTGTGTCCCTGTACATTCCACTTATCTGATTCATCTTTAATTCCTTTCACCTCTCCCTTACCATCATGCTCTAAACACTCATCCACTGTTTTAGATATATACAGGTTAGATATGCTTTCAAACAAGGTATTTGCTTTTTTAGAAGAATAAATATTTATTGAGTAAGTTACCCAAATCATTACTTCTTGAAATAGCTTTTTCACGTTAACAAACTGAAAATGATAACGCAATCGCTGATAAATTGCCCTACGTAACCTTCCCCCCTTGGGGTCATCATAAACCCCCTCAGGATGTAAAAAAGCTGACACTCCTCCTTCTCTGGTGTATCTCCACCCCTGGGGTAAAAAACACTTAAATAAATTAGTTTGTGACCCTTTTAGCAATGGATAATTCTGTTCCGCATTGAGAAAATTCTTGGTTCCGCTTATCTCTTGATACTCTTGTATATATGCAGCCCTCAATCCAGGATGTCTATCAAAAAGCTCCTCCCGCTTTTTCGCTAATTCACTCGCTGATAGGTTGCGGATGGCTATCCTGGGGTCATAATCCCCTAAAATTCCCCCTTCTTTCCATTCCATCTTTATCCAGGGGGGATTTCCTAATATGAGGTCAAAACCTCCTCTCTCCCAAAATATATCTGCAAATTCTAGTTCCCAATGGAAAAATCGCTGGTTGTTAACAACTTCATCTACTATCTGTAACCGAATATTCTTCTGCTTTAATTTGTTTAAGTTAACAAATCCCCATTGATTAATAAACTCTTCCCCCTCTTGTGGGGTTTGGGTCTCAGGAAATAGAGATAGCTGTCTGTTACTATCCAGCAACATTTCTGTTTCGCCTAAAATAATAGCTAGGTCACAAAAAAACTGCTCTCTGTCTGGTAATTCCTCTGCTTTTTCTATGGGCCAAAACCAAAGGGCGCACCAGTAGTCCATGACCAGCTTTAATCTCCTATAGGATGTGGCGTTTTCTATCCCTTCTGCAAGTTTCTCCTGGTCATGAATCTTATCTTTCTTCTCCAGGGCTATTTCTTGCTTTTTTTCTTCCTCCTGTCCCCATATATTTAGACTGTCTGTGGTTCTTTTTCTAATTCTTTTTAACTCTTGGGCATAATGATGCCACAGTTTATCAATTCTCTCACTTAAAGTATGGGCATAGCTCCCTTGCTCGTCTGTTAATTCTTGACAAAACTCTTTTCGCCAATTATCTATTTTCTTGAGGTTCTCCCCACTCATTTTTTTTATAATTTTATCTGTATAGTTCGCCATACCCGGATCTCCCAACAGAAAATGAAAAATTCCCCCTTTGGGTAAATTTTTCCCCAAGGATAGTTGTTCTGGTTCTTGTTCATACCACTTGGTATTTTTACTACTCTTGCTCTTTTTCTTTTCCGTAATATTGTTTAAGTAGTAGATTTGTCTCCTGGCTCCTATTAAGGAGTTTCCGCACTGCAACTGGAAGCCAAACCAAGGAATAAATATGTTATCTTTATCAGCTTCTGACGCATAAATACAATTTAACCATAGGGATACTTCTGCTAGTTCCATGGCTATAGGATTTTTATCAATCCCAAATACATTTCTATCGGCTAGGAGCATCTTAATCTTTTGTTGCTCTCGCATGGCTTGTTCATGACTTATTAACTCTCCTTTTTCTTTTTGTTTCCTTTCCAAATACGTTTCTGCTAACTGGTCTATTACCTCATTTAAAAAAGCTGCACTCCCCATGGCAGGTTCACATATAGTTAGCTCTAATATATCGTCTGCTTGCTTACCCTCTAATAGTTCTTTTAAAGCATATTTAACTAAACATTTGGTTAAACTTTGTGGGGTATAGTAACTAGCACTCTTTTCTCTATCTCTCCCAGCTAACCGAAACAGGAATTTCCCTTTGGCATGTTTACGAAATTCCCCTTTCTCCCAATCTATTACCAACTCCTCTTGCTTAAATTCATCCATGCGATGTTCTGGAATAAAATATGCTACTTCCAGATCTTGTTTTAAATTCTCTTTGGCCTTTACTGTTTTCCCCTGAGGTACATTCCTCTTCTCATTAGTTTCTAGGTCTTCCTCTTCCTGTTCTTCTGACTCATCTCCAGATTCCTTTTTATTCCACGGTTGCACTTCATATAAATCCTCTTGGGCCAAAAAGGCAGAAAGACTTAAAAGACCTTCATATACTTCCCCTAACTGGTTTACACCTAGTTGGGCGTAGCTAATTCTCCCCCTTTTCCCCTCTTGTGTTGATAGGGACATTAACCGGATTATTTTTTGGAGGGCTACATTACGAAATTTAACTTCGTTTAGCATTTCTGTGTTTTTGGGATCAAACAGATGACTTTGCAAGGAGGGGAGACGAAAGGTCTTATGAATGGGTGTATCAGCTAAAGAGGGGTTTTCAGTGGTTAGTTGTTTTTGTTTATCTAATGGATAGCCTGACCACAGCAATTCAAAGAGTAACCTAATTGACCAATCTAGGTAATAATTCTCTTCATCTTCTTCTGTTAATTTAGCCAGTTCTACATCTCGCAATGCTTCTAGGCTATATCCTTGACGGTAAACATCAGATCCCATGGGTATATATCCTAGGTCTGGTCTGGCTTCTATATAAAATAAAAATAGCAATCTATATATCCATCTTAAACATTCTTTTTTTAATTGCTGAGGGTCTATTTCTACTACACCCTGTTCTTTTTGTTTTTGATTATCGAATACTCTCTTTCCTGACTTTTGCCAGTAATAAATGGCCTCATTCCCTAGTATTTCAATGGCTTCTCTTAGGGCAAACTTTAAGTTTTCGGAAATACTATAACTATGTCGGTAGCTCTTTTCTTCTATTATATCTAATAAGCAAGTACCGTCTTTTAGGACAATAGATTCCCGATGTAATAGGTTAGCAGTTACCATGAGAGATTTCTTATCTCTTTCTTCTAATAACTTTGCTAAATCAAATCTAATTAATCGAGAAGCATTCCACTTATAACGGTCTATTAATACTATTTGCTCCATATTTATCAATATTACCCATTTTGGGGGTGCATTCTGGGCAAAAATAGCGTCGTTTAAAAGCTCTTCTAAATTTCCTTGTACTACTTGTGGTTCCCGGGAGGATTTTTTCCCCTTTTGGACTTTACTGTTAAGTAGGTAGGTGGAATTAATTTCATTAATCTGCTCTTGATTTATTTCTAAAGAGAGAATATCACTGGTTTCTATACCCAGATTAAAAGCAGATAATATCCACACGTAGGGTTCGCCAGAGTTTTTCTTGACCTCCGCCACAATAGGTAATATTCTATCGTCATCTAATAACTTAAAATCTATTTTATATTCATAGCCTAAAATAGATAATAGCTTTCTTATTAAATCACTTTGTAATTCATACTTCTCTTGTTGGTTTGTAGTTCTTTCTACCCTATTCCGAACCTGAAAATACTCTTGTTGTATTTTTTCCAAAAGCTCATAAGCTGGTTTCTCTTCAGTTTCTTTGCTTTTTACATCTACATCTTTACTCAGCAAGGTATCTACATAATAAGGCGCATAAAACTCATTTTCAATTGAAATTCCTACTAGTGCCATATCTAACCTCTCAACACAGCAATTAACTTAATATAGGGAGTGGGGGAATTAAGAGCTTTGGCGCTACTAGTGCTCATATAGCGTTCTACCCACTGCTCATGCTCTTGAAACATTTTATCAATTTCTTGTTGTTTTTTTTCTACCTTTTCTTGTGTCATCTTTTGATTTATTCCACTGTCTAGGTAGAAATGATTCCATTTTTGAAGATGATACTGTCGTAGGTCCTTTAAACGACTTTTTTCTTTGGCTATTCTCTCATTCAGCTCTTGTTGTACTGTCTTTCTTTCTTTTTCTAAATATTCCTGCCCTTTTTTTACTACCTCCTTTAAAAAACTACTCACTTCACTAATGTCTATATTCCCAGGATTAGGTATGGGCTTATTTAAGCCTACTTTTTTTATAGTTTCAGCAAAATCTTCTATTCTATAAGGGTTATTATGATCCACAATAACTGAAAATTGACGACTAATAATTGGTGAACCTTGGCGATTAGAGAAACTGCCAAAACAGATAAAAGTTAAGGTTTTTTTGTCGCTAGGTAGTTGAATTACTGGTGCTTGATGTCGAGGAATGTGGAATAAACATCTGTCGGTTAACCATTCTACTAGGGGATGTAATTCCCACAGATATTGTTTCATTGACCATTGTTTTTCTTGTTGACGCGCATCAGCAATTTCCTTTTTTATCACTTGGGGTGAATCGGTGAGATATAATAAATCTTTTGGTTCTGGAATAATTTCTCTAGGCAATCTTTTATAGCGAGACCGTAATTCATCTGGCAACTGCAATTCAATAAACCTGACTTGCTGATTTATATTTAAATTTGTGACATTTACTATATCAGAACTTAGGGCGGTAGAGACAAAATCAAAGGTCGAATCAAACAGACTCAATAAACTTCCTGTTTCGCATAGCTCTTCTGGTTGTGGAGAACTTGAATAATCATCCTCCTGGTCATTTTCAAACCAGTCAAAAAGCCCTCCCTCCTCCTTTTTATTGTTGTTTTCTAACATACTATTAAACTCTTCAGCAGTCTTTCCCTGCTCTATCAGGTCAGAAATATAGTTCTCCTCCTCCTGAGCATTAAACACCCCAATTAAAATTGCGGGATCTCCTATATTTTTAGTAGCCTGTTCCTCTTTGGCCAAGAGTACTTTAATAATACGATGTACCTCATCCATTCTATTTCTACGGGATCTAGTCAACAGATACGTAATCTCGGGCTTTTTACTTTGTCCATAACGGTCTATTCTACCGTTTCTTTGTTGCAATGTCATAAAAGACCATGGTATGTCAAAATGAATTAATCTATGACTTAAATAATGTAAATTAATTCCTTCGGAAGCTACTTCTGTTGCTAACAGAATTCTCACTGGATCCTTTTCTTTAGAGAACTGTTCTACTACCTCTAACTGCTGGGTATCAGACATATCTCCTTTTAATTTTAAAATACTTCCTGATTTCAACTTTAAATCTTTCTGCAATTCTGTAAACAGAAAATCTAAGGTTTCTAACCTACCTGTAAAAATTACTAACCTATCCCCACTATCTTCCCCATTCCAGCTTAAATCTTGCTTTATCAATTTTAAAAGTCTTTGATATTTAGAAAAATCTTCCTTACCTACTTCACCTAAAGACTGTTGTAACTCTTGTAAAGCCTCTATATCTGCTCGATGATTTTCCCCACCCACCGGATTTTTTTTATTCCCTTCTTTTAGCTTTTTCAACCTGTTATTTACCGTTGCCAAACAAGCCATAGGACTAGAAAGAATAGACTTTAGCAGGGTGGTTTTAAATAACTGTCCACCCCGTAATTGCTTATCACCGGACAGGTTTAAGTTATCCAACAAATCAAATACCCTTTCTTCACTTTCGGAAGCTGGGGTATCAATAGATTGAGAATGACGTTCTGGGACATTATCCCGTAAATCTGCCAAAACATCCTTTTTAAACCGTCTGATATACAAATTTCGGATGTCATCTTTGGTATAATCAGACTCATCTGCAATGGCAGTAGGATCCAGCATATTCATCAAACTAGCGAAACTTTCTGGTTTTCCATCATGGGGAGTAGCAGAAAGGAGGATTAAGGTATCGGAGCGTTTTGAGAGACGCTGAGCCAATTTAGAGCGTAGAGAATTATCTTCTGCTCTTCCTCTTTTCGCTACATTATGAGCTTCATCAATAATAATAATATCCCAATTTGCCTTCTCCAAGTAATTACGATATTCTCTGTCTTGTTTTAGGGTATCTATAGATATAATAGTGCGGTCATAATAATAGAAGGGATTATGGTTAGTAGGTATAATAGATTTTATGCGTTGAACTTCTGTAGAATCCAACCTTACCAAGGGGATAGTAAAACGGAACCAGAATTCCTTTTGGAACTGAGCCATCATGGACTTACTGGTTACCACCAAAATTCTTCTTCCCCGGTGTCGTGCAATTAATTCTGCTACGAGAATACCACATTCGAGAGTTTTACCTAGACCTACTCCATCTGCTATGAGCATTCTTTGGCGTAGCATTTTCAGAGCCATACTTGTAGGAGAGAGCTGATATTTAAGAGTATCCATTGCTGCTCTGTGTCCCACATATATTTTTGAGTCGGGGGGGGCTATTTGTTTTAGATTTGCTTCTATAAAGAGACGACTATTTCTATATTCGGGTGAGGTATCTGTAACCAGTCCAGTTTTCTCTGCTTTTAGCACTTCAAAGGGACCTTTTTTAGATTCTAATTCTTCTAGAAATAGGGATCTGGTGCCACGAATAAACTCTGACACCCCTACGACCTGAATTATCTTATCTCCATCGGAGGAGAGGGATACATCTTTTACTAACCATTCTGCATCTCTACATAAGATGCGTGCGCCCGGTGCTAGTTCCATGCTTTTTTTTACTTTTGCATTATTGTAGCAGAATCCTTTTGCTACGATTTTTCATCTATCTTTGGATAGATATTTTGTCGTGGATAATCGTAGGTTGGGTTGGGGGAGCTCAACACCCCTACGGGATATAAATGCGATTAGGAAGCACTCCCCGTGGGAGATTGCGCAGCACTCCCTTTGGGAGATCGCGCAGCACTCCCTACGGGAGATCGCCAGAGTATTGGAAAAAATCAGGATAAGTTTAAAAAGGGACTGGGTTTACCATAATAGGTAACTAAAATCTGTTTCTTGGCTCTGGTCGCAGCTACATGCACTAAGCATCTCTCTCTGGTTAAAAACTGCTCTTTAGCTGTTAAATCCGCTGACCTCTCTAGGGCGCTCTTGAAAGGAATAATATCGGCGTTTACACTGGGTAAAATTATATGGTCAAATTGTAATCCTTTTACTCGGTGCATGGTGGCTATTCTTATCCTCTCTCCTCTCTCTTCTTGCTCTCCAATTATTTCTTGTATCTCTAGTTCTTTTAGCCCTTCTTTGTATCTCTCTATCAGTTCTTTGGTTCTTAATGCTATACAGGTTACGCTCTCTTTCTCTGTTTTGTTTATCTCTCTTAAAAAATTTAGAATGTATTCTATTTCTTCTTCTATGCTGTTAAATCCTTTTACTATGGGTTTCTCTCCATGCAATAAGGAACGATATTCTTTTAGGTTGTCTATACCACCATCTAGGTCGTCTATGGTAAGGGGTGATAATATGTCTGTGGCCCATTTGCGGTTCTCGTCTGTGGTACGATAGTTTAAAATCAGTTTTTTTGACCTCCCTCTAATATCTATGTCGCACTGGCTCAATTTCACCGCACTCCCATAAATCCTTTGGTGCCCATCCCCTACTATAAATATGTCGTTGGGTTTTGCAGGCCCTACTATGGCTCTAATTAGCTCAAATGCTATTTTGCTCATGTCCTGGGCTTCGTCTACTATGACGCTCTGATATTTTATCCCTCTGGGGTTTTGTTTTAATATCTCTATGGCATCTCTCATGGCGTCTTTTGGTTCCCTTAACCCCTCTTCACTCAGCAGGTTCATATATTCCTCTATCACTTTCCACACTTTCTGTCTCTGCTCTCTATTTAATCTTGTCCCTCTCCCTGTCCTTACTACTTTTAGGTAGTCTCTCAAGTTCTTACATTCGTTTGTCTGTATTATTTCTTCCCATTCTTGTTTATAAAAGTCTAGGCTTAAATTTGCTTCTTCTCTTTTATTATATGCTTTTTCCCATAATGGTCTGGTTTCTTTATCATAGGCAATTTTAATGTTTATGTTCTGTTGTTTAAAAAACTCTAGTAGCCATTTATCTAGGTTTACTACTTTTATCCGCTCCATCTCTTCTGGTGTAACTATTGTCTTTAAACTTGATGCTATGTCTATGCTTAAATTCCTGGTGTAGGTCGTAAATAATATGCGATCGCCTGGCATATTAAAACGATGGTGCACTAACCATTTAGCTCGGTGTAGGGCGACTACGGTTTTGCCAGTCCCTGCACCTCCTAAAACTCTAACGGGACCATTCCAGTCTCGTTCTACTAGTTTACGCTGGCTAGGATGTAAAAATACACGCCACTTTTCTAGGGGTGCTGCTAACATCTCTTCTAGTTCTATGTCTTCAGTAATAACTACAAACCGACTCAGGGTGTCCTGATTTTCTAGCGCTGTTTCTATATTCTCTACATCAATAGTTGTTTTGGGGGTCTCTATTAATTGGTAGATTTCTGGAAGTTTATAGCCAGCTGCTAACATAATTATACGGTCTGTACATTCCTGGGGAAGATGTGATAGTATGTTATCTACGTCTGCATCTGTAACTAGTTTTCGCAGGGCAGGAATTAACATTTGTGGTACGCCCAATCTCATTAAATCTTCGTCTTTGATATGGTCAAATCGCCCGGGTTGTTCCTGTTTTTGTGTGGTGAGTCTTTCTGTTGTATTTTGTATTTCTTCTGTATCAATAATTTGTAAAGCTCCAGATATCTGATTGATTTGACAAACTCTTTTTTGGGCCCAAAAATAGGCTAAATCGTGTTTACCTACCCATAATAAAGGATACAAGTTCCCGGTTTCTGGTTTGAGAATAATTGCCCGGTATTCTAAATCTATTCTCACTGACCTCATGCGGTTATCTTTACAGTCTTTTATGGTCTCATAGTTAATTCCACTACTGGTGGGGTTTTGTTTGAACCGATTGAGAAAGGAGGTAACTTTACTCTGAATGTTTTTGGGTAATCGCCCAAACTGGTCTAAAAAACTGTCTGCAATGGCTAATTTGACGGGATGTTTTAATTCGACCATTATCTTCTCTCCTTAATAGTTGTTTTTAAAAACTGGTTTAGGTTCTCTATCTGGGAGGATACTTCTTCTACTAATAAGCTATGCCACCCAGTTTGCTCAAATATATGTTTGTCTTCTACTGTGGTGACAATACTTACTTTCTCTTCTACCCAGCTTAGTTCCGCACTGGCTATCACTGCTCCCTTTTTGTTCTCTAATTCATAGCCCACTACTGGTAAATTCCACTGGTTCTCTATCATCTGGTCAATCCAAGGTACTAGATCCTCTTCTATGATTAACTCCTTTATACTCTGCCATTCTTTATTTACACCTCTACTAATATTATTATGTATATTTGTATCTAACCTGGTTTCCCAGGTGGGAACCATGGTGCTAAGGTTGTCCCTGTCACTGGTTGTGGTCATGGCATAAGTATAGGGTAAAAATTGATAGAGGTTTAACATGCGTAGCATTTCTTGCCAGTCCGATTGGTAAATTTCTTGCAACCGAATTAAAACTAAACTGCCATTTTTGTTCAATTCCTTATTTCGCTTGTGGTCAACTAGGGTAAAGATCTCTAGATTCTTTGATAATTCTATTACTCCACTATGATAGTTTTGAGGTCGATTCCACATTTCTAGTTGGGGTGCTAAAAAATCTTCTATAGCAGGGGGGGTCTGGTTTTTCTTCTGTGCCTGTAGGATAGTACGCAGCAGTGCCCAGTTTTGCCACAAACTATCTATGGGAGAATAAAGATAATCCATTAACCATTCCCAGCTACTTTTATCTTCTAAATGGGCAAGTTGACTACATTGGTAGTGTTCATATAGTTCTTTCCTTCTCTGATTAATCTGTGGATTGTTCAATGAGGAATCCGTTCCAGATTTAGTCCCCCCATAATCAGTGGTGGAGTTATAAAAGGTGGTTTTCTGGTTTAATTGTTTATCTATATCCGCCCAGGTCAGTGACCAACACCAATAATCTCCGGTTTTTATAATCCCTAGACGTTGCTCTAAATCCTGGTCTATTCTTTCTTGGTGATACTCCCATCCATCAGTAAATACTACTATGGGTAAACTGTTAACCCGACTATGGGCGGGATAAAACACAAAATCTGCTCTGCAATTTAGAGGTAGTCCTTCTTCTTTACCTAAAGGAACTTGTAGCTCTATGTTCCAAGCCATTTCCCCTATTTTTAGGTAGTAGGCTTTTTTGCCATGGAGTAACAATGGTTGTAATTTGGTTTCTTCTCCATTTCTTGTATAGCTTGTCAAAGCTTGAATGAATTTAGACTCTAGTTCACTTTCTAGGTCGGAGTTAATGGACAGACCAGAAAGATTTTGGCTCTTCTCTTCTCCTAAATCTGACCAGTGGTTCAAAATTTCACTCAGTAGGGATTGGGCTACTTTACTACTAGTAAAGTCTTGGTGAAAGCTATTACGATAGGCAAATAAACATTTATAACAACCATCTTCTCCCCTTTCTTGACAACTGCAATTAATTAATACATTTAAAGCCTGTTGAAACACCTGGCGCAGATCCTCTGGTCTACTATCTACCCTGTTCTCACACAACTGTCGCAAATAACCAGTCCCTCCGGGTACGGTATCATACAAATAAAGAAAGGATTTACGCAGTTTATTATCTGGTTGGGGTTCTTGCACTTGGGTAATTTGCAGGTGGTCTACCCTTCCTCCAAATTTTTGTTTCAAGCCTAATTGCAATGCAGCAATAAAGGAATGTAACCCCTGTTCGCTCCAAAATCTTTGATCTGGCATTAAAAATCTAATGGATTCGGACTCAAATTCTCGGTATAAATAAAGGGTCTCTATGGTCTCCGCTGCTTCTGGTCGTTCTCGCCATTTACACGTTAGAGCATGTTCCCGTTCTCGACTTGATTGAGTGTTATTTTTTCTTAAAATCTTCCCACACCCCTTACAAATACGAAATCCTTCTGTAAAAAAGTTCTCTCCTGCTATTTCTACATTTTTCCCGTGGGGGAGGGTCTTGCCCAAATTTATTTCTCGGAATTTGGTTCGGGATATATACTCAAATCCAAAGGGAAATTCTGTACTCTTTACCAGATAAGTGTACTCCTTAAAGGATGGGTCAAAGTCTACTAACAAATGGTTTTTAAAAAAACTAGAGTCCCTGTCTTCATTCTCATCCCCAAACCGACTTTCCCTATCTGAGGTGGTGGCTATTACTTGTTTGAGACGTAACACATCATGTAATCTACCTTGGTCTCCCCACATGGTGTCTCCACAGCGAGGACAAGTTTTTTGGCTATTAGAAAAATCAGGTGCAGCATAATGACAGTTGCGACAGATGCGCCATTTTTCTGGTTCAGATAGTTTTAAATCTATTTGGTCTATGGTTATAGATCTACCCTCTGCATAAAACACACAACCAGGTACAAGTTCTCTAATAGCAATTTGGCTCGGTCTCTCATAAGTATAAGCAAAGGGAGTTAGGTTTTTGTAAGTAGTTTCTCTATTGGAGCTATCCTCATCCAGTTTTTGTCGACGGAGAATGACAGAGCGCAGGGTTACCCCCGCTTGCGGAAAGGTATAGTTGGGTAACATCCCCTCATCTGTGAGAAAGTTAAACAAATTTTTCTGATTAATTTCTTTAATTAGTTGTTGAAAGGCTAGTTTTTCCTCTTCTAGTTCCTGTTTTAGATCCTGGTTGTTCGGTAAATTTTGAATCGCATCCGGTTTTTCACCCATTTTCTTTATGGTTCTTCCAATAGAGTCTATTAGATTTTTTATACGCTTACGCTCTTTATTTATTTCCTTCAACCTTTCTAATATATCCAGGTGTATTCCATCTCCTGGAGTTATCCCTATAAAAGCACCTAATTCTTTCCTTAAATATTCCCCATCCACACGATTATAGTCTTCATATTGAGTGTTATCCCTGGTTTTCTCCCTTCCTTCCCTTAGATTTGTAAACAAAGACAAAAAATCATCTAGCAACTTTTTCTTATGACGCTCAATAAACTTCAGCCAGGTGTAAGGAAAACGTCCTTCATCACACTTATCTACCGCATCTAAACTCTTTTGCAATTGAATCGGTAACTCCTCCTTACTTACCCCCTGGGTCACCCAACAGTCTAAACAAAAAGCTGTTAACTGTCTTTTTAATATAGCTGCTGCGTTTAAATAACACCCCGCTGGTTCTACCCTCCCATCTATCAATTCCCCAGGATCTGCATAGAAAAATAAATCATGGGCTTTTCCAGTAGCGATCGCACTGATGAGTGCATTACCCTGTTTTCGCCCTGCTCTTCCTACCCGTTGTTGAAAGTTAGCACTATTGGGGGGAATGGAACAAAGGACAATACTAGATAAGTCACCAATATTAATACCCATTTCTAGAGTAGAGGTAGCAGAAATCAAATTAGGGTCACAAGCACGGGCACTAGTAATAAACAATCTTTCTAAGTTCTCCCGGTGTGGACGACTAAGCATACTTGTATGTTCTTGAGCAAACACCCGGTGAACCTGACCCCTTTGATAAAGTTGGGAATAATAAACTAGACCTGAACTGGGAATCTGGTATTTTCCGTTACATTTACTGTTATAACAAGCACCTCCTACCCCAGCATGGGGGGAGAGAGTGACTGAGTGATTACAGCTATCACATAAAAAAACATCACCCTGGGGAAAAATCTCCATCACATTCATAGGAATTCCCCACACATCCCCTTTTTCCGATTTTCTCCTTTCTAAAATCTTCGTTTTAGTCAGTATATCCAGGGTCTGGTAGAGAATTTGTTTGCACTGTTCTCTCATCAATAAACCAAAGGAACTAAACACCCGTTCTGTCCAGTTTTCACACCAACTTCCTCTAGTAGAATTAGAAAAAACTGCCTCCCAGCTATTTTCTCCATTGTTGGTAGTCAAAAATCTAGGAATAGTAGCTGAATAACTAAATTTAGGCATAAACCATAACTTACTCCATACAAAATGGTTACCCCCTGTTTCAATATACCCATGATTAGCCACTACAGGTTGGTATATGCCCCCTAAAAGGCGTAGATGATTAAGTATACCAAATATAAATTCATGCACTTTGGGGTATGACACACCATGCAATAGCTCTATCTCATTATTTAAATAAATAATTAATTCTTGTACAGACTGCTCAATAATAGATTGATTAAAACCCACACTACATAACCCACTAGACTCGAGGGTGGTACCAATGGTAGCGCGATGACTAAACTGAGCTACAACTTCCCATTCCAGACGTTTTTTTAAAAAACTCAGCAAACGAGTAAGTTCCTCTTTGCTTAAAGAGTCGGGATTCTCTATCAGTTTTTCCCATTCTTGCAACCAATGTAAATCACTGGGAAGAAAGGTGGCCACATATTTAGTGTAATCCTTATCACCCTCTTTGGTTAAGGTAGTCAACCAATAGTCTGAAAAACCCTCTACTAGTTGTTTCAAACTTATCTTTCCCTCTCCCGCGCTTAAATTCTGCACTGCTTGAAAAATAGCTGTTCTAAGGGTAGTGCGATAGGTTCGAGAATTATAAAATCCTGCGCGATGGGCTGCATCTTGAACTGAATCAGAAAAAGCCAACAGTTTCTTATCTTGATTAAACTGAGTAGTATAAAGGGTACTCACAATAGTGCTGGTCAAACTAGCAGCTTGAGAACCTAAAATAGATAAACTATTAGTAGCTTGACAGTAAGGACAGTCATGAGTAGAAACAGACTTAGACTGCTTATTTGCTTTTTTTACTTTCAGTATATCTGGAATTTCTACATCTATTAATTCTTGGGAATTACAACTATGGCAAGTAACTGCATCAGGCAAATTAATTTTTAAACACTTGGAACAAAGACGAGCAGCAAAAGCAGGATCTAGATTATTTTTGGGATTATTTTTAGGAAAAATAAAACAAGTCAGAGGATTATAACTAAAAAATGCCTGATAGAAATCTTGTAAATTTAGAATTAATTTATCATCATTTTGGGATCTTTTTATTGCACCCCATCCTGTCATACCACAACTACGACAGTGAATAACAGGCATAGTTTTAGTTTTTTCTTTAATTTCTGCTGTTAAATCATCGGAAAATAAAAGCCGTGGTGTTGGTTCGACGGTAGCCACCATTCGTTTTAGTTCCCGGAACCATACATGTACCTTTAAATTAGCCCAAGGTCTTACCACAGAACTATTAGCCACATCTTGAGAGCGAGCTACAGCCATTAAAGAAAATATACTATCCAACAACAAAAAATTAAAATACCTATTCTCCGGACTATTATTATTAGGGAAATGAAGACGACGACCAATCTGCTCTATAATTTCATCATAAGTATAGCTCTTTTTAGACAGAATTCGCACCAGATTATGAACAATAGGCAAGGTTTTCAAATCTCTACCCAATTCTAGACACCATTCTTCTCCTAAATCTGCACCAGGTTCTGATATGCCATATCCCCCAGACCTTTGTAACCAAAGTTCAGCTTGGGCGCGAATATAATCTGCTGGAAACAGATAATTTTCGGCACTCAGAACCTCTTTATAATCTTGAGTAGGTATGGGAATTACATTCAGTAGACTTCCCGCTAAAAACTCCATATCAGGAATGCGTTTTTCTTCTATTAAGGCCTGGTCATCAAAACACTCTTGAAATATAGTTTCAGCATAGCGTAAAATATTCCCTGACCCTTTGGCATTAGACCCCACTCCCAGGGTAGCAGAAGTTCCCACACAGGTTAAAAAATTTTCAGGTACCTGCAAGCGATATTTCAGCCTACGTAATAAACAAGCTAAATCAGTCCCTTGGGCACCATCAAAAGTATGGAACTCATCTACCACCAGATAGCGGAGAGTGTTTGGTTGATTATTTTGCCATAGAGATTGAGAATTGGGTTGAATTAACAGATAATCTAACATTTTATAATTGGTCAGCAGAATATCCGGGGGAGATGCCAAGAGTATTTGTTTATCAGTAATAACCTTTTCTTTAGTCATCACCTTAGTGGGATTTTCATCTTCCTCACCCACATATAACCCCGCCGTAACCTTCCCCTTTAGTGAAGGAATAGAATTAATAAACTTAGCTATTCGTTTAGCCTGATCCGTTGCCAAGGCATTCATCGGATAGATGAGAATTGCCTTTATTCCCCCTTCTTGAGAATAAATTCGGCAATGTTCTAAAACAGGAATTAAAAAACACTCTGTTTTTCCTGACCCAGTCCCCGTTGCAATTAAAGTAGAATGATAATGGGGAGGCATCAAGCGAGTAAAAGCCTCTTGTTGATGTAAATAGGGGATAAAATCTAGGGGAATATGGGGGAAAAAGTCCCTACCAATAGAGCCAGTTTTAAAAGGCATACCCAATGAAACATAGGGTCCCTTACACACATTATTTCCAGGCTGATAAACCCCTGATTCTTCTCCTGATTCTCCCTCTCTTTCTCTTATTATAGGTGGATGTAAAAAATCACCAATTAAATTTTTAAAAGGACTATTAGTCGGATGAAAAGTAGTAGAAATAAAGTCTTCCACATAATTGCGAATTTGGTTTGCCAGTACTGATGGTATCATAAGTTATCTAAGTATATAAATTAGTAGACACAATTCTACCATGTCATAATAAACATCACACTAGTTCAGATAGACTTCTTAAAAGGGGCGATCTCACGAATCAGTTTTGGTCTAGATTATATGGTAATAATTATAAACCCTTGTACTTTTTATTGACAAGGGATTTTATATATAAATGTGTAAAAGCAAACTAATAGTCTGGGGAAATAATGCTACAAAATAGCGATCGCGAAGCACTCCCTGCGGGCGATCGCGAAGCATTCTCAATGGGCGATCGCATCTGAGTATCTTCTCAAGGGAAATTTTTGAACCTGTTATTGGTAAAAGGTGATAGGATTTGCGGGCGATCGCGAAGCACTCCCTGCGGGAGATCGCACCTCAGATTCTTCTCAAGGGAAAACCGTGAACCTGTTATTAGGAATGGGTGATGGGATTTGTGGGTCATCACATCTGACCATCTTCTCAAGGGAAATCAGTCAACCTGTTATTGGGAATAGGTGATGAGATTTTAGGCGATCGCGAAACACTTCCGATGGGCGATTGCGAAGCACTCCCTGCGGGAGATCGCCTCCCTACATCTTCTCAAAGGAAAATAGTTGAACGTGTTATTGGTAAGAGGTAATAGGATTTGCGAGTCATCAAATATGCTTTTATTTCCCAACGGCTCTATTGTTGTGTAAATGAAGTATTTTTCATAGAATTGAATTAATTAATAATTATATATTTTAAAAGCAGCTGCTAAATGCCTTTTTGTGCTTATATCTAATATATACTAATTATTTATGCGTTGATACTAGAATACATAATATTTTTGTATCTAATGTCCTAGTTTATTTAAAATAACTTATGTTTCAACCATAAATAAAACTTATAGCATATTCCATATATGTCAATAACCTATACAAATATATTATTTATTGGATATCATCTGTTTTTTTAGCCAGGTAGTCTTTTAGTTCCTGTGATATCCACTGGGAAAGGGTTTTACCTTTTTTAATGGCAATTATCATTAGTCTGGTTTTTTCTTCTGGTGTAAGCCTTAATTGCACTGAAAACGGTACGTCTTCAGGGTTAGAGGTTTTTTTGGGCATAACTATTACCTAATAAATAAATCTATCCTACCACTCTACTACCATTGTCTTCTGGCTATAGTCTGACTATAATAAAAGTCAGACTATAATAACAGTCGGACTATTAAGGACGTATGATATGATTGACTTACTAAGTGCCACGATAGATACCATCACCTGGGTGGTAAAATCAGACCATTATCTTCTAACCAAAGACGTAGTTCTAGAAGTGTTCACCAATCAGGTTTATGCCCTAGCACAGAACACTACCTGTGTAGGATTGAAGATGATTACCGATGGCAATGTAGTGCATTTATATGCAACTAGACAGAACTGGATACTTTTATCTGATTCCATCAAGGTAACAGAAACAGAACTACTAGACGCACTTGAATGGGAAAAAAACAGAGTTAATAATTTTAACGCGATTGGAACAGGAGTAAGAAACAATGTTTAGTAGCAGTAGCACAGATGATGATATTTTATTGGTTCTAGGTTTACTGGATAATGAAGATAATGAAGATAATGAAGATGGTGTAGAACCAGTAATAGAGACTACCGGACTGGGCTATGAAACTCTACTGTTAGCTTTACTAGGTGAAGACGATGATAAAGATGATACAATCTAGATAAGCTTCACCCTAAAACTAATAGGCTTCTCTAAGTAGTTATGCAAAATTAATTACATATTCTTTGCCAAAATCTCGAATGACTTTTTCAACATAATTAATTAAATTCTGCCAACTAGAGTAAGCATCCATTTCTATCCATTCATATTTCATAAATCGCCAGAGAATTTCTATTAAATTTAGTTGGGGAGAATAGGATGGCAACCAAAAAATCTCTAAATTCTTTTGTTGCCATTCATTAATTTTATCCTGGATTTTCTTGCTTCTATGAAATGATGCTTTATCTATAACCACAAACGTTTTTATCGGAAGGTTTTCCGCAAATTTATCAAGACAAGATATAACCACTTCACTGGTAATTGTTCCTTCAAATGTATAGGCATCTAATTCTTGATGGCGATTCATTAAACCTAGTATATTTAATCTACGACTACGACCACTTTTTATAGGAATATTTTCTCCTTTTTTTTGCCATCCATAAGGTACATAAGGTGTTAAACAAAATCCGCTTTCATCTAAATATCTTAAATCAATTTCTTCACATTTTTCTTGTTCTTTTAGTTTGGTAAGTGCTAATTCTTTTTCCTTATATTCCAATGGATCTGGCTCTCCTGCCAATCCCCTTTGAAATCTCCTTCATATCATTGACATACTTCTTAATACCCTTTTTATTGTATCTTTACTAACTGTAATTCCCCATTCTTCTTGAATTTCGTTCAATACTTTTTTTAAGTCTTTAGGGTAGAGTTTTACCCATTCTTTTATTTTTTGCTTTTGTCCTTCATTGAAAATTGCTTTTCTTCCCCTTCCTTTTCGATTATATAATCCTAATAATCTTCTCTCTTCTCAATCATTCATCCAGTTATATATTGTTCTCCTACTCACTTGAAAAAATTCAATTAATTCAGGAATTGTCACTCCTTTATAGCTCAATAAAATACAATGCGCTCTTTGTCTAACTTGATAATGTCTACTTTCCTTATATATTCTATTTAATAATTTGGCAGTATCAAAAGTTAAATCTCTAATAAATCGCATAATTGTTCCTGTTTATTACTGTTCATAAGATACTTTATCACTTTATGTTTATAGTCGGCAATTTATTTTGCACGACTACTTACTAGTGTAGAAGTAGAGTCAGAACATGCGAACAGTTAGTGATTGTAACCATCACTTGGAACAACAGTTAGCTATAGAGCAATGGGCAAAAAACCAGAACCTACCTGATCTAGATGTACCTGACTTCACAGATTTTGTGGTAGAAGACGAATTGGTTCGCGAATCTTTCCAATTAGATTTACTGTACTTGTGCTGGTTAGATATGTTACATTCTAGCAAGGCTTCACACTGAAACAAGAAGGCTTCTCCAATAGCTTCACCTTTATATATGCCACCTTCTTCTAGGTAGCATTTTAATTGCCTGTAAACCGCTCCACAGAAAGCTTTTGGTTAGGTGAAGCCTATTTTTTCTGTTTCTACAGGCTGTTTTAATAGCATTACAGACTATTTTAAGCTATTTATCCAATTGGTGAAGGTTCACTCACACTACCACTACAATACCACTATAGTATTAGACTATTGCCAGTATTGTAGTGGTATTCTAAAGCTATAAGTTTTAGTTAACTGTAAAATTAGTTATTTTAATGTGACTTTGAGTTTGACATAACCACAATTATAATTTGATTGTGTGGTATACAATACCAGTGCTATTATCAAATATCTTTATCTCAAGTATTTCAACATTTACAGCAAGAATTAATTGGATATATTCAGATATGTTGCTCATAATAAGTTGCCAAAAATACCATTTCATATTATTTTATCACACTTTGATTCTTTTTCGGAGATGTCTATTGTTGAACAGTGGTAAAAGGGGAGGAAACTACCTTGTATAGACTTGTGTGATTTTACCGACCATGTCTATACCAATGATGGGTTAGTTGCGGATTAAAAGCGAGTTTAATTGGTTGTATGGGCAGTGATACTACTTAATGTTTGGGGAGAAGTATTAAGGTGGTAGACCTAGTTCATAATTGAATCAGAAACAGCAGTAGTTGACCTTGCCACTGCTGTTATTTATCTTAAAATCAGTAGCTCAATCCAAAGCATTAATTGCCCATCCAATATGTATATTAGCTCCTCTTAAACCGTGATAGCTAACACCCATTGTAAAATTTGAACGAGTATAATTAATACCAGCTTGACCGGTAAAATCGGTACTGGTAAAACTATCTTTTCTATAAAGCCATCCAGTAGCGTTAGACCGTATGATATTGGCTCTTTCAGCAAAGTAGAAACCAGGTCCCCCATATAAAAACAAATCCTGACTTATCGGTAAAAAGCCCAACAGGTCTATTCCTAGTTTTGAAGTCTCTCTTTCTCCAATACTTGTGTAAGAGTTGTGGGGAATATTAAATTTCTCTGTTGTAGGCATATTGCTAAATGAGGCGACTCCTATTTCGAAACCAAACCAGTCTCTTCTAAGACCAACTGCTCCAGTAAATGTTTTCTCATTTCCTCCCCCTGATAACCAGATTGAACGAAGAATTAGAGGTTTCTCTTTTTCCTTTGTAATAGTTTGGCTAAATCCAGGTTGTAGGTTAAAAACTGTAAGCAGAATTGAGAACCAAAAAAAATGTTTCATTAGAGTTTTCTTCTTATATACGACTCAATCTTTTTGTTGTACAGTTAAACTATACAGTATTATGTACTAAAAATCAATTTATAAGTTTTGGTTATCTGTAATTATGTTTAACTGTTCTTATCTTACTTTCACTCCCTCTTATCCTCTATCCGTACTCTCTCTGTATTTTATATTCTCTGTACTTGTCTCCCCCTTCACTCATCTTATTACTATTCATAATGTCATTCCCTTTCTACTTCTACCTTCTATCAGTACGCATTTAAATACAACTCTCACTACTTGTTACCAACTATAGGTTCAACAATATTCCTCTCATAAAATGCTCAACTGCTATCTCACCCCATTTAATAACAACATATTCAACTTTTTTCCATTAAAAAGTGCGATCGCGCCTAACATTCCCAAGAACAGATTCACCTTTTTCCATTGAGAATAAACTAAAGTGCGATCGCATAGAATTAGAGAATGCGATTGCCATATAATAGAGTTATAGCTTTGCTATATTACATTCAATAACGTCTTGAATAGGAGTAGGAACATTAGAGAGAAAATCATATTTAGTGAGTTTCTCAAGTTGGTCAACAGTTGTCAAAAACTTTTTCCAGTCATTGTCTAGTTCCTCTTGGTTAGGAATATTAACAGCGATCACCTGGGTGTTAGGAGTAACATCTGAAATCCGTGACGGTCGATCCAGTACAACAATAATTTTCCAAGTGTATTTGGGGATATTGACCAGATTATTGATTTTTCCTTGACTTCCCCAAGTACCAGCAATAATGTATAGGGTTTTACCTTGTTCTACTAAATCCCTGCTGTAATCTTCTAGGTTCCCCCAGGTGTTTCTATTATTATCTGGCGTTTGTGGAATGATATTAGTCATAAGGAAGGTAGATGAATTATCTTCAATGTTTGCCGTCCTATCTCCAGAAGGAACTAAATGTCCTCTATCGTATCCAGAACTCTTATAAATACTTGGTTTTATTCGTTTCCACTGTTTCGGAAGAGTTGGATCAGGTCTGAAATTATCTTGTCTTTCTGCATTTCCTAGCCACGATTGGTTAAGTTCCCAGGCTACCCAATTAGCAGTCCCATGACTGCGATTATAAGATAAAGCGTATTGTTTCTTGACCATCAGATAGTTATTTGAACTATCAATACTGTTTTTAGCGCTGCTGGGATTACCTAGCAATAAATGTGGTGACTCTTGTTTAGTTTTTTGCTGGGCTTTTAATTCTATTTGCCTTGCTCCATGTAGAACTAGGATAAATGCAAAACTAACCAAGAACAGTGTTTTTAGCTTTACCATTTTTCTTTGCTCAACACTATATTAACACCTATATCTTAAAAATTCAGTACAGGAAGTGACAACTATCTCAGTATTTAACTTTCTTATGTTTGATATAGATTAATATTAATTTATTTAATCGTTTTTGTAACTAACTAATCTTTACTTCTTGCTATTTGTAAAGCATGTTAAAAATTTCCCTTGAGAAGATTAGGCAATCTCACCTGACTAAAAAAAGTTCAGTTACTCATTCTCTTCGGTGCGATCGCCTGATATATGACGTTTCCAAATCTATGTTAAATAGTGACAGAAAACGTTTTCCGTCAAAAGATAAATCAGTTATTTCAATGCTTTTAGGATATTTGCCGGGCGATCGCTTGTGGGAATCGTCTCTACTTCCTTCTCAATGGAAAATACTGAACATGAGGACAGGCGATCGCACCTCAGATTCTTCTCAAGGGAAAAATCTGAATGTGGTGAGGGGAGATTGCATTGCACTCCATACAGGCGAACCCTCTTAGTGATTATCCCCCGATTCCTTCTGAAGGGAAAAACTTGAACATGCTGAAGGGCGATTGCGCAGCACTCCCTTTGGGCGATCGCGAAGCACTCGATACAGGCGATCGCATTTAGGGTCTCGCCAGTTTCTTCTCAAGGGAAAATTCTGAACGTATAAAGAGGCGATTGCACTTAGGAAATATCCCCCTGTTCTTCCCCAATAGAAAATTCTCAACGTGTTGATGGGCGATTGCGCAGCACTCCCTATGGGATCTCGCATTCAGGGTTCCCCGTGTTTCTTCTCAAGGGGAATTTCTGAACGTATGGAGGGGCGATCGCGAAGCACTCCCTACGGGCGATCGCATAAGTTATAACTTGTGCTTCTAATCTGGCATGACATTTAGGTAATATAGTTACAGCGGTTTTCATGTAAGTAAACCACAATAATTGAACCAATTAAGCGCATCCTCTGCTGTAATATAATTTACTGCACTTGTCATGGCCTCATTTAGGGCTTCTAATGTTCGTGCCTCACGACTACGGAGAAATTGCTTTAATTTTGACCAACACAATTCTATCGGAGATAAGTCTGGAGAATAGGGGGGTAAAAACTTAACTTTTGCACCGACTGATTCAATTGACAATCTCACGCGCTCGGCATAATGAACCTTTAAATTATCCATAACAACAATAGCCCCTTTCCATAATTGAGGTACTAAAACCTGATTTACATAAGTGACAAATACTTCTGTATTTGTGCTTCCCTCTACAGTCATTGCTGCCAGAATTCCATCCATATTTAAAGCACCAATCAGAGAAATATTTTTGCCCTTGTTTCCTGGTACGCTACCAATTGCTCTTTGTCCATCTTGGCTTCTGGCAAACAACCTTGACATCCCTAAATTTATCCCCGATTCATCTAAAAACACTAAATTTCTAATATCAACTGTATCTACCCAACGACGATAATCATGCCTTAATTCTTGAACACGTGGAGTCTCCTGTTCACTGGCATTTAGACTTTTTTTTTATGACGTAGACCCAACTTTTCTAAGGCTCGATGCATGGTTGTGATACTAACACTAGTGCCCGTCGTTTCTCTCAGGCGATCGCACAATTCTGAAAGTAGTAAATCATTTTTCTCATCCAGCCAAGACTTGATCATGTTTAAATATTCGCCTGCAATTATAGGCTTTTCATATCCTCCACATTGCTTTGGCTCAACTTGCCCAGTTTCACGATAACGACGTACTAAATTTCTCACAAATGATAAGCTGACCTTGAATCTTTCTGCCAACTGGCGTTGAGATCCCTCTCGAGCAACCCATGCTACAATCACGCGATTACGCAAATCTATTGAATAAGGTTTTGGCATATAATTTGACAGCACTTCTACTCTATTTTAGTTTATTACCCTTATTATAGCTTATCTTATTTTGGAGTTTAACTACATGAAAATTGCTGTAGGAATAGATGATGGGATTTTAGGGCGATTGCGCAGCACTCCCTACGGGAGATCGCTCTCCTCTAGGCACGTTTCATGTTCGATTCCCGGTTGGTAAAAGATTGACGGTAAACGTCTTCCGTCAAAGGATAAATCAGTTATTTCAAAGGTTTTGGGATATTTGGAGGGCGATTGCGCAGCAGTCCCGACGGGAGATCGCAAAGGACTAGCAACCTGGAGACTGTCTGTTGGGGAGACCGGGAATCAATTTTGGGTCTCAAAGCGAAAGTCGGTTTAAAACCGACTAGTTTTGTGATATTGTAAGTTGAGTTCAATAACTCAACATCCCTAGACAAACTATGTTATATTAAATTAAACTGATTTAGTCAGTACCAAAGTGGGAGGTATAGACATGGTGAGGCAAATTCCATCAAAAACTCAACTGGGGGTAATAGAATCTAACATTAGTCAGGGTGTGGAGACGCCTAAAATTGTCTACCCAGAAAGTGATAATAAACCTATGGCGGATAACACTAGACAATTTACATGGATTGTCAAAATTAAGGAAAATTTAGAAATACTATTTAAGTCTAATGTAGATGTGTTTGTGGCTGGGGACTTATTTTGGTATCCAGTGGAGGGTAGTAACAAAATTAAACTAGCCCCTGACACCATGGTGGTGTTTGGGAGACCTAAGGGTCACCGGGGGTCTTATCGACAGTGGGAGGAGGATAATATTCCTCCCCAGGTGGTGTTTGAAATTTTATCTCCTAGTAATAATAATACTGAGATGGATAGAAAAAAGCTCTTTTATCTGGAATATGGAGTGGAGGAGTATTATGTATATGATCCAGATAGGATTAGTCTAGAAGTATCCATTAGAGAAAATAACTCATTTAAGGAGATTGAGAATTTTACCACTTGGACTAGTCCAAGATTGAAAATAAGATTTGACATGAGCCAAGATGAATTAGTCATCTATTATCCAGATGGGAGTAAGTTTCTTAGTCCTGTAGAATTGAGTAATTATGCAGAACAAGAAACTCAACGTGCAGAACGTGAAAAATTGCTTAAAGAGCAGGAAACTCAACGTACAGAACGTGAAAGACTTCTCAAAGAGCAGGAAACTCAACGTGCAGAACGTGAAAAATTGCTTAAAGAACAAGAAACTCAACGTGCAGAACGTGAAAGACTTCTCAAAGAGCAGGAAACTCAACGTGCAGAACGTGAAAAATTGCTTAAAGAACAAGAAAGATTTCTCAAAGAACAAGAAACTCAACGTGCAGAACGTGAAAGACTTCTCAAAGAGCAGGAACAAATAAAGTATCAAACCTTGCTATCACAATTAAAAGCTAAGGGTATTGATATTACTGCACTCGAATAAACTATCACCTGCACCAGAATACCCTTAGGAGGTTTTTAAAAACTGGAGTTTATACTAAAGAGAAGAGCGATTGCGCAGCACTCGCTACGCGAGATAGCATTACACTCCCGACGGGAGATCGCGAGGCACCACTTACTACCTGAAATACCATGAGAAAGGAGAGTTGGGCTAAGTACGCGAGGTAAGACTAGGTAAACTATGCAAGGGAGGGAAAAACATCCCCACTTGACAACCCCATTGTTCCCAACCTCCCAGTAATGGTACTTGACCCTTTGATGCGTAAAGTGACGATAAATCATCATAATAAAGAATCATAATACTATTATAATATAGCTAATATCCGTTATGCCTCCATCCTGTTCTGTCATCGAAGGATATCTATGTACTGTTTAAATTTATCTCATTTTTCTAACTGGGAATTAGGATACCCTCACCTTGCGCAAAAATGCTAGATAACAGATAAAATAAGAGTAACCTAATATTTAGAGCAAAATATGTTGAACGATCGCGACTATACGCTAATCATTGATAAAAGTGGGAGCATGTCAACTCGAGATCAACGGGGTGGAAAAACCAGATGGGAAATAGCCCAAGAATCTACCATAGCCCTAGCCAGAAAGTGTGAGGAATTTGACCCAGATGGTATTACTGTTTATGTATTTTCCGGTAGATTTAAACGATACGAAAATGTGACAGCAGCAAAGGTTGCCCAAATATTTCAAGAAAATGATCCTGTTGGTACAACCAATTTAGCTGGAGTGCTTTTAGATGCTACTAATCAATATTTTCAACGTAAAGCATCTGGTCAAGCCAAACCGAATGGTGAAACCATTCTAGTGATTACTGATGGCGAACCGGATGATCGGAAAGCAGTTTTTGAAGTAGTTATTAAGGCCTCTCGCAAAATGGATAAAGATGAGGAATTAGCAATTTCTCTAATTCAAGTAGGTAGGGATCCGCAAGCTACAAAATTTCTCAAAACTCTCGATGACCAGTTACAAAGTGTAGGAGCTAAATTTGATATTTGTGACACTGTGACTTTAGATGAGTTAGAAGAAATGAGTTTAACAGAAGTTTTAATGAATGCGATTACTGATTAGTAGAATTGTAGGAGGTTGACAAAAGATCATTCGCTTTCAGTATGTTCTGGAAAATTGTGTGGGACATGGTAGCATAGACCTCGGGTAATTTGGCAAAAGACTAATTAATATGAAATATGTCTCGACCTTCGTAAGAAGGAATAGGTATTGCGACTGCTTGTACAACTAAACAGGTATTTGATTGTTTTACAGCTACATCTTGACCTTCGTAAGAAGGAATAAGTATTGCGACCTGGTAGATACTGGGTTGGATTCTGCCCTCGCACCCTGGTTCGGAAGCATTTCCCTTGCGAATTTCCTAGGGTTCGTCTTCCCCCTATGAGCGATTGCGAAGCACTCCCTACGGGAGATCGCTTTGCTACAGGAAGCAGAATTCATATCCAGGCTCATTTCATGTTCGGTTCCCATTTGGTAAAACTTTGACGGTAAACGTTTTCCGTCAAAGGATAAATCAGTTATTTCAAAGTTTTGGGGATATTTGGAGGGGGATTGCGAAGCACTCCCTACGGGCGATTGCGAAGCACTCGCTACGCGAGATCGCTCTTAGAGATTATCCCCCTAGTTCCTTCTCAAGGGAAAAACTTGAACATACTGAAGGGCGATCGCGCAGCACTCCCTACGGGAGATTGCGCAGCACTCGCTACGCGAGATCGCTCTCCTCTAGGCACGTTTCATGTTCGGTTCGCGGTTGGTAAAAGATTGACGGAAAACGTTTTTCGTCAGTGCATAAAGCCATTACTCCAAGAATTTTAGCGTATACTGTTTGATTGGATGTAGCTATGTAAGTTAGTATTGTATTTTAAGATATTAAATTATAGCTATACATTTTTATCCAGACAATGAAATATACTTTTAAAGTTTTACACCCAGTAACTTACAGTAGCGTATTCACAATAAAAATAAAATATACATAATTTTTAGGGAATTATTTTGCTGTAAATGTGTTATAATACGGGGGAATATAGGGGAAAATCGATATAAATATTTAAGTAATAAGAAAGAATAATGATAAAAATAAAGACAAAAAAAACAGTAATTAACGAAGAGATTGCGAAGGTCAAGAAAAAACGCTGGAATGGCTATTATTTCGTTGGGAACCTCGCAGCCTTGTGGTGTAAAGGTTTCAGCCATTATTTTGATGGTGCTGGAGGTGAAAAACAGAGAAATTTTGCTGACCTTCGCAAAGTGGGTCTAGACACCAGTCAGGGTAAGGGGTTAAAATGGAGGGGTCTTGACCTTCGCAAGAAGGAATAGGTATTGCGACTTACATTACATTGCGTGTTTACCCTTAAATCTCCCTTGGTCTTGACCTTCGCAAGAAGGAATAGGTATTGCGACCTAAAGCAGGGTTTTCGTATATAGGAGATTTAAATAAGTCTTGACCTTCGCAAGAAGGAATAGGTATTGCGACCCATCCGTCAATCGGTACCCAGCCGATCTGCACGTCTTGACCTTCGCAAGAAGGAATAGGTATTGCGAATTGAGTATATTTAGTGTAGATAAGTAAATTCGCAAACTTTAACTTTCATAAGAGAACTAAGTGTTAAGACAAATAAAAAAGAGGGAGGATAATCTTCCCTCTTTCATTTAAGTATCTATAGATAAAGACTACTACAATCATTAGGTCGGGCATGTAGATATTTAGTTGTAGTAGCAACAGAAGAATGACCTAAAGATGTAGAAACTTGATTAATATCAGCACCATTGTGTAAAGCTAAGGTAGCATGAGTGTGGCGGAGCCAATGGGGACTGGCGCTGATACCAATTCTTTTAGAAGCAGTGCGAACAATATCCCAAACAGCTTTTTGTGTAAGATTTTTACCACCCTTGCGAGATTTAAATACAGGAGACTCATTAGTAGTTTTATGCGACTTTAAAGATGTCCATAGTAAAGGAGGAATGATTAAAGTGCGTTGTTTGTTACCTTTACCAGTAATATGAACATAAGCAGTAGAACCATTATCTTTAATATCTGCCCAGAGAAGTATAGTTAATTCACTAACTCTAAGTCCACAAAAGAATAATAGCTGTAAGATAAGTCGATTACGTGTATTAGTTTCTAATGTAATCATAGCATCTACTTCTGCTCGAGTTAAAATTCTTTCACGTAAAGCAGAGACAGGCTTAGGAGATTTAACACGATGGGTGATATTAGTAGGAAGTACACTCTCATCCCTAAGAAAAGTAAAGAAGGATTTTATTATATTGGTGTAAGTGTTAATAGTATTAATAGTTTTACCAGATTGATAGAGATATTCCTGGTAATCTCTAAAATGAGAAGCAGTAGAATTAGCTATATGGATATCATCTAAATAAGATATGTAACTACGAATTACCCTATTATAGCTTCTTTTAGAGTGATTAGATTTACCATATAACCATTGATTAATAGCATTAGTAATAGAATCTTCTTTGGTAATTGTAGTAGAGGGGTTAGACAAGACATAGATGGTAGACAATGGAAAAAACTCCTTTCTGAACTACTGATAATTGACATTATCTTACTTTCACTCCCTCTTATCCTCTATCCGTACTCTCTCTGTATTTTTTATTCTCTCTATCTATCTCCTCCTTCACTACTTTCCTATAAATACATTTACTTTATTAAAAACTTATAGATTTACTATTTTCCCATGAAAAGACATAACTAACTGCCTGTATGGCAATATAATTACATACAAAAAACTTCTTCATTTATTTACTTTTATAAAAAATAGTAGGCATTCAAATACAAGTCTCATTACTTGTTACCAAATATAGATTCAACAATATTCCTCTTGGAATATGCTTAACTGCCATCGCGCCTACCATTGAGAATAAACTAAAGTGCGATCGCATAGAATTAGAGAATGCGATCTCCCGCAGGGAGTGCTGCGCAATCGCCATATAAAGGAAGGTAGATGAATTATCTTCAATGTTTGCCGTCCTATCTCCAGAAGGAACTAAATGTCCTCTATCGTATCCAGAACTCTTATAAATACTTGGTTTTATTCGTTTCCACTGTTTCGGAAGAGTTGGATCAGGTCTGAAGTTATCTTGTCTTTCTGCATTTCCTAGCCACGATTGGTTAAGTTCCCAGGCTACCCAATTAGCAGTCCCATGACTGCGATTATAAGATAAGGCGTATTGTTGACCATCAGATAGTTATTTGAACTATCAATACTGTTTTTAGCGCTGCTGGGATTACCTACCAATAAATGTGGTGACTCTTGTTTAGTTTTTTGCTGGGCTTTTAATTCTATTTGCCTTGCTCCATGTAGAACTAGGATAAATGCAAAACTAACCAAGAACAGTGTTTTTAGCTTTACCATTTTTCTTTGCTCAACACTATATTAACACCTGTATCTTAAATATTTCGTATAGGAAGTGACAAGTATCTCAGTATTTAGCTTTCTTATATTTGATATAGACTAATATTAATTTATCCAATCGTTTTTGTAATTAACTAATCTCTACTTCTTGCTATTTGTAAAGCATGTTAAAAATTTCCCTTGAGAAGATTAGGCAATCTCACCTGACTAAAAAAAGTTCAGTTACTCATTCTCTTCGGTGCGATCGCCTGATATATGACGTTCCCAAATCTATGTTAAATAGTGACAGAAAACGTTTTCCGTCAGAGAATAAGGCGGCTATATCAAGGTTTTTTGCATCTGTTGAGTTTCTTGTGACAATTTTCTTGCTAGAAGTTAGCCAAAAACTTAGGATTGGAGCAACACAGTAGTTCAAGATGGTTCTCCCCCTGGTTCTTCTCAAGGGAAAATACTGAACATGGGGACGGGGGTGATTGCGAAGCACTCCCTACGGGAGATCGCATTCCACTCCCTGCAGGAGATAGCTTTCATCTAGGCCTCTTCCATAGTCGCTTTCCACCTGATAAAAGATTGACGGAAAACGTTTTCCGTCAAAAGATAAATCAGTTATTTCAATGCTTTTAGGATATTTGCCGGGCGATCGCTTGTGGGAATCGTCTCTACTTCCTTCTCAAGGGAAAATTCTGAACATGAGGACAGGCGATCGCACCTCAGATTCTTCTCAAGGGAAAATTCTCAACGTGTTGAGGGGAGATCGCATTACACTCCCTATGGGAGATCGCATTACACGCCCTATGGGCGAACCCTCTTAGTGATTATCCCCTAGTTCCTTCTCAAGGGAAAATTCTGAATGTGTTGAGGGGCGATTGCGCAGCACTCCCTTTGGGAGATCGCATTCAGGGTTCCCCGTGTTTCTTCTCAAGGGAAAAACCTGAACGTGTTGAGGGGAGATTGCATTACACGCCCGACGGGAGATCGCTCTCATCTAGGCTCATTTCATGTTCGGTTCCCGGTTGGTAAAAGATTCACGGTAAACGTTTTCCGTCAAAGGATAAATCAGTTATTTCAAGGGTTTTGGGATATTTGGAGGGGGATCTCGCATTCAGTGTTCCCCCCGATTCCTTCTCAAGGGAAAATTCTGAATGTATTGAGAGGTGATTGCATTTAGGAACTTTCTCTGGGATTCTTCTCAAGGGAAAAATTTGAACATGGACACAGGCGATTGCGCAGCACTCCCTACGGGAGATTGCATTGCATTCCCTACGAGTCATCACATTCATGAATCCCCCCGGTTCCTTCTCAAGGGAAAAACCTGAATGTGTTGATAAACGATTGCGCAGCACTCCCTTTGGGAGATCGCGAAGCACTCCCTACGGGAGACAGCACATTCTCAGCTTTATATTGAGAATAACCCAGTCTTAAATTTTTATGAGTCGAAAACCAAGAAAATTAGAAGCAGGATACTGCTATCACATTACAATCAGATGTAACAATCGGGAATTTAGACTAACTAAATTAGAATGTCGTCAGGTCTTGATTTATGCAATAAAAAAAGCAATTGACAAGTATAATTTTAGAATGTATGGGTTATGTCTAATGAGTAATCACATACATTATTTAATAGAACCATTACAGCCCTCAGATCTGCCTAAAATTATGCACTGGTTAAATTGGTATACAGCACTGTGCTTTAATCAGATGCTGAATAGAACAGGGCATTTTTGGGAAAAAAGGTATCACAGCACGGGGTTTGCCATGTCAGATAAGAAAAGGGCATTAAACACCCTCAGATATATACACGGCAATCCTAAAGCAGCAGGAATACAACAGGGAATGTTTTATGATTTTAGTAACTATGGAGTACATGAGAGGTTAGGTAGTGATGGGGTAACAACATGGCATCCAGCCTTTTTAGCGTTAGGAAAAACTTTAGATGAGTGTGCAAGCATTTATAAAGGATTTTGTCAAAAATATCGTCCTCAACCGAAAAAGGTGGAAAAAAACCGCTGGGGGAGTAAACTTTTGGCGGGGATGAAACCAAATCAAAAAAAGAAGGGAACATCACCGGGACAACTAAAGCTCTTTTGGGATGAGTTAGACATAACTAATAAGGAAATAATAAAGGCAGCAACAATATTTGTCAAGGCAAATTGTTATACACCTAATCCTAAAAATAAATAGTACCAGGTATCCGAAACCCTGGAACTAGCAAGGTTTCGTTAATTTCTTGTTATTTACAAAAGTTAACAATACTATCAAACCTTTATGGTTTACACTCTACATGTCTTGACAGGAGGGAAGCCCCCCCAAACCCTTCCCCCCCACCCCAACACAGGGAGTTGACCCGTTGGTGCGGATAATGAAAAGTTTAAATCTTTGTAATCGAGCCATGAACCTTGTTTTCTCCATCCTACCCTGTCTCCGAAGGATCTCCATACATTCACATCAAATTCTTTTGTTCCCCCCAGGTTTTTGTATATTTCTTGTTGGACAGATATACCAAATTTACCCTGACTATATCTTAACCACAAATTATCAATGGTGCGCAATTCTTGACAGGGAAAATTTTCTGCATCTTCTACTCTCAACCAACCTTCGCCTTGTCTGTTAGCTACTGCTAAGATTACACTTCTTGTTTCTTCATCTGCTTCTCTAAAGTTTTGAGCTTTTAATAGTGCTTCTAATTTTGTGTACCTGCTCGGTGTGTGGGGTGGTGCATTTAAAAAGGTCTGAAGTGGAATTCCATATTCTTCTGGTGTGCTGCGTCCAATTCCTAAAGAAACACTTTGGGTCTCTCCATGAATACCCACTAATTTACCATCACTATCTAATATGGGTCCCCCACTCATGCCAGGAAAGGCCCCAATTCGGTAAACTAATGCGTATCCCCCCGGTCTTGCTTTTGTTATAATCCGGGTAATTCCAGATTGACTGAAATTAAGATCTTGGTTAGCGGGGAATCCACTGACGTAAATATCCTCCCCTCTGGTGATTCTGTTGGAGTCTCCTAGTTCCACTACTCTATATTCCTGAATGCTGTTAAATTCTAGGGTGGCTAGGTCAAGATTGGCTATTTTTCTGAGGTTGTTTAATTGATGTTTTCTCCCATCGGGGGTGATGATTTCAAATTTACCTGTTGGGTGATTCTCGAATACATGGGAGTTGGTTAATACTGTGTATGTGTTGCCATTTCTACCAATGATAACTCCAGAACCGTTGCTAATACCTGTAATACGAATGGTTACCTGGGTGGCAATATCCGCAATTTCTTTTGGTCTAAGTGCTAGGGTAATATGGGAGGGAATGGTAATAAAAGCAACGATAATTCCGATAATAACCAGCTGGGTAAATTTTTGGGTCTTCATTTTCTGCAAATAACCGCTATGACTTATTTTATGTCAAAGGTATTTATCATGGCTTCTAGGGTGGGTAGATATTTTTCATACTCCCCTTTTACTCCTTTATAGGATATGTAATATCCTTTGCTGTCATGGACGGTTCCTGTTTCTAATATTTGAAATTCACATTGGTTTTCTTTCATGGTGTAACGCAGTTTATATGCTGATTTTTTGGCTAGAAGGGTGTTTCCTTTGGTCTCGTCTGTGATTTCTATTTTATTGTTCTTTCTGATTTGCTCTTGTACTTTTCTTTTGTATTCTTCTACAGATAAGGGTGTTGGTAGTTCTTGTCTGCTAATGAATATTTTGGATGTGCAATCTTTTGATTCATTTTGTTTTGGTATGAATTCTACTAGATGTGCATCAAATGATTGTGGTTTATAGTCCCATTGGTCGGAATAAGCAATTTCAATATTGTTTTCTGTATACTTTTTGTTAAGGATGGGTGGTGGGTTGAAATAATTTGATATTATATTTCTAATTGGATCTATTAGGAGTATGGCAATAATTATACTTGTGCCTATGCCGCTAGTAACTATAATTCTAAGCTTTAGATCTTTATTGTCTTCTGCTATATTGGTGGGAGCTATGGGAGTTCGGGGTGGTTGATAGGGTGGTGGGGATGGAAGCATGGATTTAATTGCTTCTAGTGCCTCTTGGGCTGTTTGATAACGCCTTCTGTGGTTTGTCATCACCATTTTATCAATTATGTCTGATAGTGGTTGGCTGATGTTTGGAGCATATCTATGCCAGTCAAGGGTTTCGTTAGATTGGTTACCTAATCCATTACCGGTGGGATGGATAAAAATGTGTGAGTCGAAGGAGTGACCAGTTAATGCTTGGATAGCAATTACTCCTACAGCATAAATATCACTGCTGAAAAATGCCTCACCCTCACCTGCTATTTGTTCGGGAGGTGAGTAACCGGGACTGCTGATTAGCGTGGGAGGGCGCTGGTTATTGTTTTGTATTTGGCTTTGACTAATTATTTCTTTTACTGCGCCAAAATCAATTAATACTATTTTATTATCGTTTGTACGTCTGAGAATATTGGATGGTTTAAGGTCTCGATGAATTAAATTGTTTTTATGCAAGAAGCTTAATACTTCTAGTATGTCTTTTATGAGTCTAGTTACATATTCTTCATCTTTAATATTTTGTGTTATTTCTTTTGTTAAATTATGACCTTCTATATATTCTTGTAGTAAATAATATTCGCTTTCTTGGTTAAAGTAGTCAATGAATTTTGGTATTTGATTGTGTTTTATTTTTCGGAGCTTTTCAGCTTCTCGCTTAAATAACTTCAGTCCTATTTCCAAGTTTATTGGTGAGTTATTTTCAGGTTTAAATTGCTTAATGACACATATTTGTTTGGTGCTAAGCTCTTCGGCTTTAAAGGTAATACCAAAGCTTCCGTTACCTAGTTTCTCTGTAATTTCATATTGTTTATTTTCTGTGGTGGTGATTATTTGACCGATGGTAAGTGTGTTCATTATATTACTTGGTAGAGAGGTGGTTTTAAAGTCTGGCAACATTATACAGGATTATAAGTATGTTGGGGGTAAACTTTGTGGGGGAACATCGGTGGATGATTATCAGTTAAGGTGTTATGCTGGCTATGTAAGGAATTAGTTGGGTTTTAAGGTATTGAATAATTGATTGATAAGGAGGATATGATGCAGGTGAGTTTAAAGAGTAGTATTTTGGGTTTGAGTATGGTGGGTGCTGCGGTTCTTGTTTCTGGTGAACCTGGTGTCGCAGGGGAAAATAAGTTTTTCTGTACTAGGGAGGGGGGTGTGCCAGTTACTAAGGTGCGCACTGCTCGAGGTAATGAAACATTTATTATTTGGGAACGGGATTTTCACAAATATCCTGCAACTAAACGGTGTGGAATTATATCTAACAAGTTACAACGTTTCTATGAAAATGGAGAAGTACATTTTAAAACAGGTATTGTGAATCAATACCCAGTTGTATGTATTAGCAACAGACAGAATACACGTTGTTCTGGTGATAACTTGTTGGTAACTCTCCCTCAAGGTGAAGATAGTGTATCCGTGCTAGAGGGGATTTTAGCCTGGCGGCGGGGTACAAGTAGTGAACCAATACGTTTAAGTCAAGGTTGTTTCGTGAGTCAAGATGCGGAAGGAAATACTTCTTGGAATGTGAAAAATTTGGTGGATGGACTTTGTGACAACACTGCTGCTTCTGAACCTCCAGTAAAACCTGTGCAAACTCCTACTCCACGTTTTTAATGGGGTGGATGAGGTTTTTTATATCTTTTTTGAGTATAGAAAAATGGCATGGTATCGAAACAAGGCACTTGGTTATATGGTAAAAATGTTACTGGCTTCTCTGGCTGGGGTGAGTTTGATTGTATTGGCTAAGGCTACTATAATCGACGATTGTACAAGTTCCTCTTGTTCGATACTATTGCCTAAGATAAGTGATAAGACTGATAAGGAAATAGAAGATATAGCACGGGAAATAACTGTTAGAATTACTGCTCCAGGCTCGGTTCAAAGTTTGATTGGTTCGGGAACAATTATCAGGGATGGTTCTCCTGACAATTACACTTATAGGGTAATAACTAATAGTCATGTATTGAGGTCTGCTAAGGGTCCATATAGTATTCATACTCCTGATGGTAAGGTATATATGGGTAGGGTATCTTTATTACATAATAGGTTTAAGGATGATGATATTGCTATATTAAATTTTGATGCAAATAAGACGGTGTATAAAGGAGGTAAAATCAACACAGAGAGTTTACAGTTAGATGAAAGGGTATTTGTGGGTGGGTTTATTGCTGAAAGAGAAAAAGGGTCTAGGTTTATATTTACATCTGGGAAGATTTCTTTATTGCTGAAAAAGCCGTTGTTGGGAGGATATCAAATTGGGTATACCAATGAGGTGAGAAAAGGGATGAGTGGGGCTCCGCTATTAAATACAAAGGGAGAGGTGGTGGGAATAAATGGTTTACAAAGTGAACCTTTATGGCAAGCTCAGGAGTTATATCAAGATGGGGAGAAACCAGATGCTGCAACGGAGAAGTTGATAGTTAGTTCTAGCATGGCGGTTCCTATGAGAGACCAATGGGGTAAGTAGGTTAGATTCTACATTTGAGAACGGGAGGTAAAAGTCCGAAACTCTCGCCATATAATTCTGCTACGCCCAGGGTGGGGAGTTGACCTTTAGGTGCGCTCAGGGAAAAATCTAATTGATTAGATGATAACCAGGTTCCCTTTCGCCATCCGACTGTTTCACTAAAGGAATTCCATATTGTTCCGTTGTATTGTGTGGTGCCACCTAAACTCTGATATATTTGTTGTTGAGTTGAAATGCCAAATTTGCCTTGACTATATTTAGACCACAGGTGGTCAATAGCTTGTAGTGCTTGACAGGAAAGGTTTTTAGTATCTTCTAGTCTTAAATAACCTTCTGTTTGTCTTTGAGCTAATGCTAGTACAATTCTATCTGTTTCTTGATCTGCTTCTTTAAAGTTTTGAGATTGTAATAGAGTTTCTAGTTTTGTATATTGAGAGGGGGAAGAAGGTTTTGTTTGGGTGGTAGGTAATGAAGTGGAGTTGAAGAAGCTTTTGGGGAAAAATCCATATAGGATATTGATGGGAACGCCCGCATTAAAGCCAGTTTTTTGAGAGGAAGAGGATGCTGACTCAGGTTGGGCGTTAATTAGCTTTCTGAGAGAGGTTAGGGAGGAGTTAATAGGATTTGTTTCTTCTGATTCTAGGGCGTTGGTATCTGCGAGTCCGTGAATGGCAATTACCTGACCTTGTGCATTAAAAACGGGACCCCCACTATTACCAATACGGGTGGTAGCATTATAAACTAGTCCATAGCCTTGGGGGGGATCTAAGAGAAAAGTAACTACCTTACCATCAGTGATAGTAAAACTTCGTTGTTTACCGACTCTGCCAAAAATGGTGGGGAATCCGGCCACGGAAATATCAGCTCTTATGGTTAGGTTCTCTGAGTTACCCAAGGATGCAACTTGATAATTTTCTTTGGATTCAAAGGTCACTAGGGCCAGGTCTGGGTCCTGAACATTTTTTTGGATGGGTTGGAGTTCTTTGATGGGATATTCTCTGCCATCATGAGTTCTAATGGTATATGTAAAGTCTTGGCGACAGCGAATTTTGGTAGTACCAAGTCTATCACAGACTACATGATTGGCGGTGAGTACGGTATATATGGTGCCTTCTTTTTTGACAATTACACCGGAACCACCGGGGTGGGCGTCACTGTTGATTTGGACTGTGGTTTTTTGGGCAATATCCTGGATATTGGGGATTGTTTGAGCTGGGGTGAGCTGGGATGAGAATAGGAATGTAGATATGATTCCAGAGGTTATAAATATATAGGTGAATGGTTTATACATTTAAATTTACAGGGTAGGGTATGTTTTTAATATAGCTTGAGTTAAGGGGTGAGGAATGAAAAGGGCGATTGCGCAGCACTCGCTACGGGCGATCGCGAAGGACTCGCAACCTGGAGACTGTCAGTGGGGGAGACTGGGAATGAATTCCCAGTCTCCCCCTTTTTATTGGGTCTTATGTTATCCCACAAACACTTTGCCATAACAATATTGAGGTTTATTTATTGTATTGCATCCTCAATATCTTTTTGAATACTGGCAATAACAAAAGTAGATAATTTTTTGTGCCGAGGTAATGGAGTAACTTTTTCCAGGTTAGGATGCTTCCAAATTTCATGGTTGTTGCCTTGCCTAATTAGAGAAAATCCTTTTCTTGTTAGTAATCTTTGCATTTCTATGGTTGATTCATCTGTGATTCTTCTCATTGATAGTGCTTGATGAGAATCATTTATGAATTTATCCTCAAAATTTAAGATAGCTTCATTAAATTCGTGTTTATACAAATTACCTATATTTTCTAAAGTCCTTGCTATAGTTTGTTGTGTTCTTATTATTTCCATTGATTTTATTGGGTTTATTTCATTCAAAATATTCCTTCTGAATCCCTGCGGTAATTCATTGTTAACCTCTTTTATAAGTCTATCTATTGGTATGTTTTGAAAATTATCTAAATTTTCAGTAGCATTAACAATTGCGGAGTAGATGATTTGTAAACTTCGTTCAATTTCATCATTAATTAAGTTAGGTATTATCTTAATTAACGATGTATTTTCTAAATTAGACCAAAGTAGTATGACTGGAAACTCATCTATTTGTATTCCAAAACAAGAACATGCAATTTCAGCAGCTTTGTAGTGATGAGGACCAAAACTAAATAAAATAGATAACCATTCTTCACTATCATTCATGTATTCTTCAACATCTTCAACTTCATATCTTAAAAGGAAATTTTTTATTCTGGTTATTGCTGGCTGTATTATATCTATAATATGCTGATTATTTCCATCCAAGAATCTATTATCAGGTGCATAAGGAAAATAAATATTATGTATAAACCCAGTCTTATTATGTAACCAAGACATCAAAAAAGAGTCACCTTGTCTTAAAAAATAATCCCACTTGTAGTCATTTGTATTATGTAGTATCAGTGATGATGTTTTGTGCCTCTGTCCTCTCATTTTTGGAATAAAACCAGGGACTGCAATATAGGAAAATTCAGGGAGAAGAAACATAGATTTGTCTGTGTACAACAACAAGACAGATTATAACATACAGAAATTCTGTAACTTTGTTGTTTTCAACAGGTAGTGAATTAATTAGTATTCTTGCGCTGTCATTTTTATTGGTCTTGCTAAAAATCTAACCTAGGATAGATGTAGAACAGATAAAACTATGGGTTCTGTTCTTATTACACAAGCGAGCGCACGATACAGATTACTATTTTAACATTCATCTCAGTACAGTGTTTTTTCCCAGGAGGGCAATTGCTCCTATATCCAGTCCATTTTCTAAATCTTGCACTTGCTTTTAGTGGATATCGGAAGACAGTAGTTCGGATAGCTTTTAACTGTGAACTCATGGGAAGTAATCTCTACGAGCGAGATCGCATTTCTCCTATTTTACACTTTTTTACCGAGCGATTGCGAAGCACTCCCTACGGGATCTCGCACTGTATAACATCCTTTGATAATTTCTTAGGGCTAGGTCTTTTTTCTAGATGCGATCGCTTACCCATTTCCTCTCAAAGGAAAAATGGTGAACCTTTCCTTGAAGACAGTTAATGGCAATGACGGACGATTCCGAAGCACTTCCTACAGGCGGGGCGATCGCAATATATGATATACACCGACAGTAGTTCGGTGAAATTTCCCTTGAGAATCTCCTGGGGTTACTCTTTCTTCTGCAGGCGATCGCATTCAGGGTTCCCCGTATTTCTTCTCAAGGGAAAATTCTGAATGTGTTGAGGGGACTCCCAATGTGGGATTGCGCAGCACTCCCTACGGGAGATCGCTCTCATCTAGGCGCATTTCATGTTCGGCTTGCATTTGGTAAAACTTTAACGGTAAACGTTTTCCGTCAAAGGATGAATCAGTTATTTCAAGGGGGTAGGGATCACCCCCTGTGGGAGATACTGTGTTTTAATCAGATGCTGAAAGGATTTTGTCAAAAATATCGTCCTCAACCGAAAAAGGTGGAAAAAAACCGCTGGGGGAGTAAACTTTTGGCGGGGATGAAACCAAATCAAAAAAAGAAGGGAACATCACCAGGACAGCTAAAGCTTTTTTGGGATGAGTTAGACATAACTAATAAGGAAATAATAAAGGCAGCAACAATATTTGTCAAGGCAAACTGTTATACACCTAATCCTAAAAATAAATAGTACCAGGTATCCGAAACCCTGGAACTAGCAAGGTTTCGTTAATTTCTTGTTATTTACAAAAGTTAACAATACTATCAAACCTTTATGGGTTACACTGTACATGTCTTGACAGGAGGGAAGTAATCCAAGTACGACCACCCACGACAAAACCGAACCCCAACGACGACGACGACGTCCTTATATCTGGGAGTTGACCCGTTGGTGCGGATAATGAAAAGTTTAAATCTTTGTAATCGAGCCATGAACCTTGTTTTCTCCATCCCACCCTGTCTCCGAAGGATCTCCATACATTCACATCATATTGTTTTGTTCCTCCCAGGTTTTTGTATATTTCTTGTTGGACAGATATACCAAATTTACCCTGACTATATTTTAACCACAGATTGTCAATGGTGCGCAATTCTTGACAGGGAAAATTTTCTGCATCTTCTATTCTGAACCAACCCTCGCTTTGTCTTTTAGCTACTGCTAACATTACTCTGTATGTTTCTATATCTGCTTCTCTAAAGTCTTGAGCTTTCAACAAGGTTTCTAATTTTGTGTACCTGCTCGGTGTGGGGGGTGGTGCATTTAAAAAGGTCTGAAGTGGAATTCCATATTCTTCTGGTGTACCGCGTCCATCTCCTAGGCTTTGACTGTAGGTTAGCCCATGAATACCTACTAATTTACCATTCTCATCTAGGATGGGACCTCCACTCATTCCTTTTAATGCTCCTATTCTATATACCAAGCTATATCCCCCGTCTCTTGGTTTTTTTAAAATCCGGGAGATTCCATCAAATCTAAAGGTAAAGTCTTGTTTAGAAGGAAACCCACTAATATAAACTACCTGCCCTATGGTTACAGTATTAGAGTCACCCAATGCCACTACTTGATATTCTTGGTCACTGTTAAATTGAAGGGTGGCTAAATCAAGATTAGGTATTTCTGTTACGTTATTTGATTGGTATTTTCTCCCATCGTAGGTGATAATTTCAAATGCGCCTTTATACTGAAAAACATGGGAATTGGTTAATACTGTGTAAGTGTTACCATTTTTATTGATAATTACACCTGAACCTTGGTCGGGACCGCTAAGGCGAACGGTCACCCTTTCAGCGATCGCGCCGATTTCTTTGGTAGTTAGGGCAATAGTAATAAATGGATAGAATATGGTAATAAAGGTGACAAGAATTGCAATAGTGATTAGTTGGGTAAGTTTTTTGCGGTTCATCTCATGGGATGGGTGAGTTTTTTATCAGTATAGCTATTGTCTCCCAAACCAAGAAACTAGGGCTAATGTATAATAGGGGTATGCCAAAGGAGTGACTATGCCACGTAAACAGCAAGTACCAAAGAAAGAAGAGCCAAAGCAGGAAACAAAACTGCAAATAATATCTGTGGTTAGGAAAACTGCTGCTCCCCCTCCAGTGGAATCTAATCCTGATGAGATTATTCCACCTGCTGAGGAAAATAAAAAGGCTACCCCCCAAAAAGCTGCAAGAAAAAAATCTCAAAAAGCATCACCTGTGGTTCTAGCTCCACCACCACCTCGGGATGTTACACCCCCAGTTGAAATACCCCCAGTGGTTATGACTCCCCCAAAAGACAGGGAGGTAGCATTACCTATTGAAATGATTCCATCAACTCAACCAGATGTTACACAACCGGTCGAAACTACTCTGCTAAAAGACCAGGAGGTAGGAGAACCAAATGTAGAATCATTGCCTGATGAAAAGACACAATACAAAAAGAAAGAGAAATTCTATATCTTTAAACGCCCCTACAAATTTACTCTAAAGGGCGATATAAATTTGATTGAGTGGGAATGCTCTTGTGGATATGAAGACGAAGTGTCTGTGCTTGCAGGAATGGAAAATTTACTTGTATTTTGTTCCCAGTGCGGGAAACCCAATAAGTTCAGAGGAACTCTATTAAGTCAAAAAGGCGCAACAGTTGGGGATGAAACTATCCCTGATGTCTCCCCATAAAAAAAGCCCCTCACCAGGTGAGGAGCTTTTCATTTACCAGTATTTGTTATTAACCGTTGATTGCGGGAGCATTAATTATTGTGCTAACCTTTGAATTAGATTCAAAATTAATTGGTCACGACCAGCATTTTTTGATGCAAATGAAAGTTGACTAGGAGCTATTTCTAAAAGGTTTTCAAATTCAGTTTTAATCCATGTTTTTATAAACTTCTTGACTTTTATATCTCCCTGTTCTATTTCTTGTTCTAAATTAGGACAGCCATCCAGGAGTAAAACAATATCCTCTAAATCATGACTAGTATAGAAATTGCGATTTCCTCGACTATTAAATGCCTCAATTTTTGAAGCTAAAAGATAAGTTACCGGGAAAATATTTATTTTTTGACTACTTGGAAAAGTATAAATAATTGATTTTTTTATTCCTGGCTTGTACCAAGAATTGCTAAAACCAAGGATAGAAGTATCGTCTGGCATTATATCTAATATTAATTCCTGATACCGCCAACGACATATAACTTTACCTTTATCCTGTTCAAGTCCAATTTGACGTAGCTCTTCTTCAAAAAGATAGTATTTATTACGAGGAGTAATATTGATAACGCAATCTACATCATTCGTAGGACGGGCATCAATAGCAGAAATTTCGTCAAGATATAGTGATATTGTTGCCCCACCTATAAAAACTATTTTTTTATTTAATGCGGCAAGTAATTTTGCCGCCTTTTCAAGCATTTGTACTTGTTCATTCATCTGATTGTCAGTTTCTTTTCTAGCTCTTGACTAGCGAGATTTTGTTCTCGCGCACGACCAACCCGAATTGCATCCACCAAACTCAACAACTCATAGAGTTCTGGGTCATTTTTTACTGCAGCAGGAACAGATTTATATAATGGGGTAATACTTTGTCCTCTCACAGTTCCCTGTGGATCACTCCATACGTAGATATCGGTAGAATTGACATTCAGTAAATTTTTTAATGGTTCTGCTGAATGTGCAGTAGCAATTCCCCTCGTTAAAGGACCAGGTTTTTCAGGAAATACGTATTTCAGTCCGTGAATGAGGAATTCAAGCAAAGAATGGTTTTTCACTTTTCTAGTAGACCAATCATACAACCCACTGGACTGACATCTTTTGAGACCAGCATAAACTTCCGAAGGACTAATGTGTAATGCAGTGCCAAGCTGGTTATAAGTCCATTCTGAGTTTTTTAAGTTGTGTACTTTCAGCAAGACAACGATATCTTGAGGTTTTAGCATGACGAGATTTTCGATGAATCTACATTTTATTCTATATTCGCAAATCGCAAATTTATTTGCCATAATTGCCAGTTATGAAAAAAGTCTCCCACTACGTGAGGAGCTAATTGGAATATTAACCAGTTGGGACCCACCGAAGTTAAAGAGGCGATTGCAAAGCACTCCCTACGGGAGATCGCGAAGCACTCCCCATAAAAAAAGCCCCCCACTAGGTGAGGAGCTTTTCATTTACCAGTATTGATTATTAACCGTTGATTGCGGGGGCGGTTAATGCTACAGGTGCTACTTCACCAGCAGCTAGGTCTAAGGGGAAGTTGTGGGCGTTACGCTCGTGCATTACTTCCATACCTAGGTTAGCACGGTTGATTACGTCAGCCCATGTACCGATTACGCGTCCTTGAGAATCAATGATGGATTGGTTGAAGTTGAATCCATTCAGGTTGAATGCCATGGTGCTTACACCCAGTGCTGTAAACCAGATTCCTACTACTGGCCATGCTGCCAAGAAGAAGTGCAGTGAACGGCTGTTGTTGAATGAAGCATATTGGAATATCAAGCGTCCGAAGTAACCGTGTGCTGCTACGATGTTGTAGGTTTCTTCCTCTTGTCCGAACTTGTAACCATAGTTCTGAGACTCGGTTTCGGTTGTTTCTCTTACTAAGGAAGATGTTACCAAGGAACCGTGCATAGCGCTGAACAAGCTACCACCGAATACACCTGCTACTCCTAACATGTGGAAGGGGTGCATGAGAATGTTATGCTCTGCTTGGAACACAATCATGAAGTTGAAGGTTCCAGAGATACCTAAGGGCATACCATCAGAGAATGAACCTTGTCCGATGGGGTAGATTAAGAATACTGCGGTAGCTGCTGCCAAAGGAGCGGAGAATGCTACGCAAATCCAAGGACGCATGCCTAACCGGAAGGATAGTTCCCATTCACGACCTAGGTAGCAGGCTACACCAATCAAGAAGTGGAAAATTACTAGTTGGTAAGGACCACCGTTGTATAACCATTCATCTAAGGATGCAGCTTCCCAAATGGGGTAGAAGTGCAAGCCAATGGCGTTGGAGGAAGGAACTACAGCACCGGAGATGATGTTGTTACCGTACATTAGGGAACCAGCTACGGGTTCGCGGATACCGTCGATGTCCACGGGGGGAGCAGCAATAAAAGCAATGATGAAGCAAGTAGTAGCTGCGAGAAGGGTGGGGATCATTAACACCCCGAACCAGCCAATATAGAGGCGGTTGTTGGTGCTGGTGATAAATTCACAGAAGCGATCCCATACGTTGGCGCTTTGGCGCTGTTGAATGGCAGTGGTCATGGTTTTATAATTGCGGTTTTACGAGAGATTTATGTATGTTCTGGTAGGTGTTTCTACCTTATGAACTTATATTAAGACAAATATTTAGTTTTGTAAAGAGGTTTTTACAAAATTTTTAATAATTTTGCCAATTAGGGATTTTCCTATATGTGGTAGGGGTTTCCGATTATTAAGTTACTAGTTTTGACCCTCAGTTTCACTTGTAATGATTATTTTATGTTAACTCCTATGTAATTTAAGTTTGATTAAGTTAGCTTTTATTTATATCCTGTTATAGGAATTGTGATAGGAAGTGCAATCTGGAGAGTGCTAGTGCTTCGCAATCTTATAGACTTTTGATATACTGAGGTAAAATACTTACAAGTGAGATGAATAAAATCCTCTGCGTAAAACCAGACTGTTTGCACCAGAATCCAAACGACTGTAAATTCTGCCAAAAATGTGGCAACAAATTAATTTTGCGAGAGCGGTTCATCCCCCGGGAAATTTTGGGGGAGGGAGGATTTGGACGTACCTTTTTAGCAACAGATACGGGTAAACCATCTCAACCTACCTGTGTGATTAAACAATTTTTACCCCAAGCCCAGGGCACAGACACTATTGAAAAAGCATCCCGTTTATTTAATCAAGAAGCAAAACAGTTAGAGCAGTTGGGTCAACATCCTCAAATCCCAGAACTTTTGGACTATTTTATCCACACAGAGGATAATCGTCAGTATTTGGTTCAGGAGTATGTGGAGGGGGATACATTAGAGATTGAACTCCAGAAAAACGGGGTTTTCTCCCCTGCTAGGGTTACTGAACTATTAATAGAGCTATTAAATATTTTACAATTTGTCCATAAAAAACAGGTTATTCATCGTGACATAAAGCCAGAAAATATAATTCGTCGTGCTATGGACAATAAAATATTTCTAGTTGACTTTGGTGCAGCGAAGGTGGTGGATCCAACAGCAGGGGGGAAAGAAGGGACAATTATAGGATCTATGGAATACTGCGCTCCAGAACAGCTGCGGGGAAAAGCTACTTTCGTTAGTGATGTGTATAGTTTAGGGTTAACTTGTCTATACTTGTTCACTGGTTCTAGTCCTAATAAGTTTTACGATACTGCAACAGAAAGATTTTTATGGCGAGATAAGTTAGGTAATAGGTCTGTTGATGAAAAATTAGGAAAGATTTTGGATAAAATGACTGCACCTATTGCAGAGCGTTACCAGTCTGCTAATGATGTAATAGGAGATTTACGTTCTAGACCTGCTATCAATATTACCAATAATGTTACGCTTACACCTCCAATAAAAAATTCACCGAAAAGTTATAAGCCCTTTTTTACTGGGTATAAGAGTGGTGGACTAAGGTTGCTAAATTCTAGAATAATGGTGGTAATTGTTGTAGTGTCTTTAAGTGTAGTGTTTTTAAACATGGTGGAGAAGTTTGGTGCATCCAAATCAGATCTCCCCTTATTACGAGAAAGCCCAGAAAGCTCAGTTATTCCAGAATCTAATGTTCCTCGGAATTACTTGAGGTTACAAGAGCTGCTTGCTGCTGGTAACTGGAAGGAAGCTGATAAAGAAACAGAACAATTAATCTTAACCGTAGTAAATCGGCAAAGGGAAGGATTTATAAACCCTAAAGTAATTGAACAAATTCCATGTTCTGATTTGAATACGCTGAATCAATTATGGTTACAATACAGTGATGGTAAATTTGGGTTCTCTCCGCAAAAAGAAATTTATCTTGGTTTAGGTGGCACTGAAGATTACAACCAAGATACTTTCAGTTCTTTTGGAGAAAAGTTAGGGTGGAAAAGGGGAGAAACATGGTTAAAATATGATGAATTGCCATCAGTTCAAGGAAATCTTAGCAATGCTGCGATGGGAGAAATGCCCGCGTTGATTTTCTATGAATGGTGGTGGAAAACGATAGGAATAGAATCACAGGTGAATCCTTGGGGGCTAGGACTATTCTTTAATAGGTCTCGTATTTGTCAACTTTAACTATTTGACCATAGAATTAAGAATTAACGTTAGTATGTTAAAAAACTATATTACTTCTCCTCATTTACCATTACTTCTATTTGTTACCCTTACTGGACTAATCTGGGGATTTGGTAAAACATATAAGCCAGTATTATCCCAAGCTGTTGTTTATAGTGGGGAGTCCTTTTCCTCTGACTCTGTAGGGACATTAGTTATTTCCAGGGGATTGGTCAAAAGTAGTTATCGAAGTTCCCAGGGAATGCACTTTCTGACACTTACAGGATCTGCGGGTGAATATCGGGCTTCCTTTTTCCCCTCTTTAGGAAAGCTCCCTTTTTCTCCAAAGCGGGGGGATACGGTGGAAATAGTCGGATTACTTAGTATTTATGATAATAAATCCCAGGTCTCTCCCTTGTCTTCTCAATCAATCACAAAAACTAGTGGAACTGATTCCGAATACTCTAGTAATTTTAATTCCTCTCCCAATTCTTATCCCACGGTTAAGGTCAAGGAACTTAGTGATTATATGGAGAAAACAGTATGGATTAAGTCTTTACGCCCTGTTTCCTCCGAGGAATTCACATCAAGAAAGGGTTATAAAATGCTGAGATTTAAGCTAGAGAGTGATAGTGGAGATTCTATAAGCGGAGTATTTTTTGAGGGGGACTGGAATCAGGAAACTCTAAATATATTATCATCCAATGGATCAATTGATATTTTGGCTAAAGTTACCGAATTTCAGAATGAAATATCACTAAACGCCAAACAAGTCAAACGTAATTAATCGTATTTATAATGTATTTAGTCTTGTCCTTACCCGCGCTGATATTAGGAATACTGGTTGGTATTGTTTCCGGTTTGACACCAGGTATTCACGTTAATCTTATAGCTTCTTTAATGGTAGCATTTTATGCCTCTGCGTCTTTAGACAAGGAGTTTGCCCTACCCATCTCTATATTCATTGTAGCAGTAAGCATTACCCATGCCTTTTTTGATTACATTCCCAGTTTATTTTTAGGCATTCCTACTGATGAGGTATATTCCCTTTTACCGGGACAAAGATTAATAAAAGAGGGTAATGGTGGTGAAGCATTAAATCTATCCATAGAGGGGTCATGGCGCGGTTTAAAAGCTGCTCTTCTTATTGCTTCTCTCTGTACTTTATTGACTGTAATTGGGATTAATCCCATAGAATGGGTAGAAAAATTAATAAAACCCGGATTATTTTGGATATTATTAATAGCTTCAGCCATTCTTATAATAACAGAAAAAAATCGTTTAACTGCGGGGCTTTTATTCTTATTAAGTGGTATCTTCGGTATTATTATCTTAGGAACCCCTCTAATTCCAGGAGGTTCTTCAGCAGCTTTTGGGGTTTTATTTCCAGCTTTATCTGGTTTATTTGGTATTAGTGGACTCCTACAAACATTATCTGAAAAGACTGCTAGTCTACCTCCTCAAAATAAAAACATAAAGTTGAATTTACCAGAATCAGAAATAAACAAAGGTAGTTTGATTGGAACCTTATCAGGGATGGCTGTTGGCTTACTCCCCGGTCTAGGTTCAGCTAACGCTGCTACTCTAGCTCTACTCTTTATTGGTAATCAAGAAACAAGCGATCGCAGTAGGTTATATATTGTAATTACATCAGCCATACAATCTTCAGATGCACTATTTGGAATAGCAGCATTATACTTTATCAACAAATCAAGGTCTGGTGCATCTGTCGCCATTAATTCCATAATTGGAGACTTAGATTCTTGGATAACCATGATATTGATTTTAATGGGGATGGGTATAGCTGGGTTTTTGAGTCGTAAACTACTTTTAAAAACCTGGAGACCATTGACATCAGTAATAGACAATTTGGACTACAAGAGTTTAACAATAGCAATTATTGTATTTATAACAACACTTGTATTAATATCAACAGGTATTTGGGGATTATTAATTCTGGTAGCGGGTAGTTGTCTAGGATTGTTACCATCCATATTCCAAGTGAGAAAAAGTCAAATGATGGGATTATTTCTCGTGCCAGTTTTACTGTTCTTTAGCGGATACCAAGATACTGTTGTTAGCTTCTTTGCTTTGGAAGGTCAGTCTTCTCCCCCAGTCAATTCTAGTTTATCTGAAATCAGTATATTTTTATTGATTAGTGTCATAATCGCAATAAGTAGTTATTTTATTAACTCCAAGTTCCAACGAAATACTTAAACCTATGGTTATTCTGGTTAGTTTGACATCTACCTCAAGATAGATCTTTTTTCCTTGGAAATGCGATCGCGGTTATAGCGGTTATAAGAGAATAGAGATGTAGTTTATTTATCATGGTGGATCTGAGTTTTTCTCTTTAAACTTTAAAAAACAGTAGAAAATTAAGGTTAATACCATGATAAAAGTAGTTATATCTCCATTTTTTTACTAATTTAAGGCGTATCCAATGATTAATAAATTAATAGGAAAAATTTTACATACATCTACTAAAAAACAAGCATTAACTAGACTAAGTATAATAGCAACTATTGCTACGGGTATAGGCGGTATAATTGCCTCTAATATTCATGAAGACTACTGGAATAAGACAATATTTAGGGTTCAGACCGTTGATTTTAACATATTATCTCATACATTACCAACCAAGCTCTCTTACGCACTGATAAAACGAAATTCAGAAGAGGTTCAGCGTACGCTGAACAGTAACTATAGTTTATTTGGTTTAGTTCTTACCGATCCCACCGGAAAAAAAATCATTACATATTCTGGTAAAAACTCTTCAATATCTAGACCTTGGAAAGCTTATCTTGACCCTGAAAAATTAAAAAATCATCCCTTTGATGTGTTACTTGATCCTCCTCCTCTTTTTCCTGAAAGGATATACGATGATCCTCATGTGACAGAGTCAACTCCTACAAAATTGATTAATAATGGTCGCATAATAGGGAGAATTTACTATGTTAGAATACCTAAACGAACATTTAAGGATGATATCATAAAATGGATTAGTAATCCATTTTCCAGTAGTGGTTGGATTGAGTCTTACTTGGTAACGATAATTGCTATTATTATAGTGATTATTTTGATAAATTTAGAGCGTACTTTTGTTCAAGAAAGAGAACAGCAATTAAAAGAAGATAATAGAAGGCTGCAAATAGACTTAGCAGAAAAAATTCAAGGACGTGAATTGCAGCAAGCTCAAATAGATAGCCAAAGAAGTCAATTTGAGCAGGAAAGTCAGGAACTACGTAATAGAATTAATGTGTTGAATCAATCAATACATCAATTACAATCTGAGTCTGAAAATAGATTGAGTGAACTACAAAAAAGACTTAGCAATACCCAATTAGAGTCACAGCAGAATTTAGATCAGCAACAAAAATATGAAGATCGCATACAGTTACTAACACGACAGTTAAATGAACAAAAAGACAACCAATCTGAAGAATTGAAACATCAAATTAGTCAAGCACAGTTTGAACTTAATTCTTTACAGATTAGAGAAGATCAATATCGACAGCTGGTAAACGATTTACAACAACAAATAAATCAAAAAGATGACCAAGAACAACAACTTCAAAGCCAAGTAAGAGATTTGCAAAATTCAGTAAATACTTACCAAGAAGAAGAAAAAAGGTTGCAAAAACAAATAGAAGATTCAAAGAGCGAATCTGAAAATTTAGCTACTATAATAGAACAGTATAAGGAAGAAATTAATAGACACGACTTAAACCATTTTGAAAAAGAGATACAGAAGGTTTTGACTAAGAGCTTTCCAAATTCCAGAATTGAAACGCAATTTGATGTAGGAGAAAATACAGATAATTATAGCAAGTTTACTGATTTTATTGTTATATTTAAAAGAGCTTGTGTAGTCATAGAAGCTAAATCATACAAAGGTATGATCACTCCCAATGAATCTGATGCTAAAAATGGTAGATGGGTTTGTAAAACTAAGAAACGAGATGTAGAAATTTTGTCTTGTTGGGGCAAAAATCCTTATCAACAAGTAAAAACTTATCGTGATGCTATTAGAAACAATAAGAACCTACAAATCGGTAGTCCAAATCAGGTATATGGAATTGTTGTTTTTCCCAGTGATTCAAGTATTCATGAGGAACTTATACAAATGGGTTTGCACTATAGGGTTACAACCCTAAATAATTTAGTTGCTACAATTAATCAACTGAATCGTCAGGTAAAGTAGATACCCTATTGTCCCGTATAGTAGGGAATGATATTACATGTCAAATCTGTGTTCTATCAAGCGATCGCCCCCAGAATTATGCCAGCGAAAAACTACTTACCTAAAGTGAGACTGCTTTTCTGTGAGAAGTAGAAAAAATAGGAGCTGTCTTTAATTTTGCGTCCTTTTCTTGTTACGATGGACTTTAGTAGATAGCTTCTCTTTAGGAAGTAGAATCAATTCAAAATTAAACAGTCTTATAATTTATTAGATGTGTTTAGTTTTTTATATATTTATTGGTTAAAGCCAAGTAAAAACTGGAGTAATAGAAAATGGGATCATGGAACTGTGAAGGAATAGCTAAAGACGGTAAGCAACATGCTAACCAAAATCCAACTGGACCGCATGAGCGTTATGAAAATTTTGGAGATGATTGTGTGATCTGTGGTCTGACAAGAGAACAAGTGGAAGGAAGCAGTAGCAAACCTCCGGTGAAGGTAATCGCTGTAGCTGTTGCGGGTATTTTAGTAGTTGGACTTGGGTATCAAGTATTGAGTTCTAAATCTTGCCCAGTGGGTCAACAAAAAATAAATGGTGTCTGTGTAGCTAATGGTATTCAAGGAAAGTTGCAAACCACTACCTTAACAATCGGTATATTAAGCTCTTCAGACTACTATAAAGGCTTAACTGATTATCTCAAACGAGAATTTGGCGATAAAGTGCAAATAATTATTGATGGTGGAGATGACCTTTCTTATGAGGAAGCAAGAAAGAGGATGATCAACCGGGAATGGGATATTTCTTTCACCCTTTCACCCACGCTTTCCATCGCTGCGAAAAATAATGGTTATACACATGCGGGAAGGATGTTCCCCAAAAACGATCCCTATTATCAAGCAGTTTTGTTTACAAAAGCGGATAGTCCTATTAAATCCATTAATGATTTGAAAGAGACTCACACCATAGCGCTAGGTGATTTTAATTCTGTTTCCAGCTTTTATGCAGCTTCCTATGATTTATATGGCAAGACCCTGAATGTAAATATGGGTCATAAATCTCGAAAAATTAAAGACTTAGTTAAAAGTGGAGAAGTAGACCTAGGTGCTGCTGCTGATTCTACTGTAAAAGACGAAAAAGATTTAAGAATAATTCACGTAAGTAAAGATATCCCGGGGTCTGGAGTTTTCTTATCACCCAGATTATCTAAATCTGACCAAGAAATAATTACCAAAGCACTACTTAATGCTCCCGAAAAGATTAGAGAAGATGCTAATTATGGACAGGGACAGGATTATGACTACTCAAATCTAATTAAGATATCAGAAAGAGCAAATGAGATTTTAAAGTGTTCAGATTTTACGAAAAATCCTGTGAATTTTTACTGTAGTTCCAAACCTATAGAAAATACTGTCAAACCTCCTGAATCTGATTCTAGTATAGTAGGAAAAATCAATGGGTGGACAAAGAGGGGTGATACTGAAACTTTTAAACTTGTAGGAGAGAATAATCAAATTTATGAAGTTGTTATTCCTTCTCCCATTTTTAATAAAATACTTGATGCTCCAAATCCCATTGCGTTACAGGGAAAAACAGTCAAGATTATTGACGTTAAACCTCAAAAAGTAGGAGAAATAAATCAAATAAATATAGCTGAACCCAATCAATTTATTGTAGAACAAAATAGCCAATCTAATAAAAAAGTTTCTGGCGAAATAGCCTATACTGTCAAAGAAATTGAGGATGGTGACACAATCACCGTTACTGATCAATCAAGCAAAGAAATGAAGATAAGATTTGCTTGTATTGATACTCCTGAAATATCTCATTCTTTTACCGATAGTCTATCTTCTGACTCCAGGTATAAAAATCAGTTTTCATGGGGTAATAAAGCAAAAGAAAAACTACAGTCACTACTCAAAGTTGGCAACCAAGTGAAATTAAAGATTGTAGACACTGATCGATATGGGCGTAAAGTAGCTGAAGTACGATTACCTGATAATACTTTTATACAAGAATCACTTCTAAAAGACGGTTTAGCAATGGTTTACCACAAATACTTATATAACTGCACTAGTGCTTCAATTGTTGAAAAAGCAGAGTTAGAAGCTAAACAAAAACTTTTAAACATTTGGTCAGACTCAGAATTTATGGCACCCTGGAGTTGGAGATCCGCTTTTAGGGTTAATTGATAAAATAACAATAGTTTGTTCATGCGATCGCACTGGGTAATTCCTAACCTCTTGAATTTTCTCAATGGAAAATTTAAAGGTGGTAAGAGGTGATCGCACTCAGTATACTCATCCGTAAACCATCGTATTTCATGGGGAACAGCAAAAGAGGTACTATGTCCTCTTTTTGTTCTTTTCTGTTAGGTAGGAGGACAAAAATAAAATTGTTTCTATTGATGTCGAATTTTAGCGTTGCATGTTAGTGGGATGAACTAACATCCCAACTCATTGAAAAATCCTTTAAAAAATGGGTGAATGATTCTATGATTCAGTAACGCCAATCGCCAATAAATTCATTCCAGATAGCCTCTGCTGTTTGCAAATCTAAGTTTAACTCAGACGCTTTAGCTTTAGCAGCGGTAACAAATGCGTCTTTCTTCGATAACTGAGCAAGATAACGCTGATACTCTTTCTCCCTAGCTTTAGAACCAGCATCAGATGAACTTAAATCAAAACCAATATGGCGTTCAGCAGGATAAGATTGAGTTTCAGTCTGTCGGCTAGGAATTACAAAGGGCTCGTTATCTTGTCCATTATTGAGCTGATGATCGTTAATAACATCCTTGATGATGGTGGATTCACGCTTATAGTCTGGACTATCAACTCCTCCAAGATTTTGCAGCTCTGCTTCTCGTTCTTTTAGATAGTTTATCAGCTGATTATACAGTGCTTGTCTTAAATTAGGTTGGTTAGTACCTGCGAATCTTGCGCGTACCTGTTTGTCAATTTCTTCTCTGTCTGGACGGCAGACTGCCACTTCCAACACCTGTACTGCTTCTTCCCAGCTTGCAGCTATATCCACATTCTCAGTACCAATAACAGTTCCACGTGTATAGCGAATAACTGTTTCTTGAGTGTTGCGATTTACCTCCAGCCTCAAAACACCCAGAGACCTTGCCTGGAGGACAAGCTTGAAAACTTCGGGATCCTCGGGGAACACATCCCAAAAAGGAGGTTCTTTCTGGATGTGAACGGGAATAGGAAGGTCCCTGTTTTCACCTCGAAGCTTAGCTCGTTTGGCTTCTAGCGTCTGACCTTTCCAATCTTGGTAAGATCTCTGCAATTCTTTCATGCCACGGATACAACGTAGAGAAAAACCTCCTTTCTCTTGGACAAAAACAATCCGATGCCGCTCTTGCTCACCTAATGGGGTAAGGGACTCAGACTCAGCAGTTACTCTCTCTTTTAAAAGAGGTAGGAGCCTGATAGCAGCAGGGTTATTTGTGTTACGTCCTCCCACAATTGCTATCTTGGTATTTTCAAGCGGTGTAAATCCGCCAGCTTGCAGGATGGCATCAGATAGAAGGACGAGGGGCTTCGATTTTTGGTAAACGATGCGAATGTTGTGGCGGATGTTTTCTGTATCATTTTGAAAAGCCTGGAAAAGCCGATCTACTGCTGTTAATTCCCGATTAATCTGGCTTTGTTCTGGAGGGGACTGCACGAAAGAACGAGTTTCTTCCGTAATCTTTTTCTTAAAATCTTCATAATTAAAGTCTGGGAGTTGAGTAATGTCAAATAACTGCATGACTTCATCTGCTCTTCGATTCTGTCTCCACAGAGGGCTAGTATTTATCAAAATATCCTGGGTCATCGTGCTGCAAACCTGATTCAGCCCCATTTCATAGCGATTTTGGATTCCCCCATGGTCTCCCACCAAACACTCAATCATGTTTTGGTAGAGCCGATTAAGTTCTTCTCGGTTGTAGAGTTTCACACCATTAATTCTTAGTGCATCAGCACTTTCAGCATCACGATCTGCAGATTGATTGAAGTCATCTTGTAGTTGCCGCAACTTTTGATTAAATAGATCTAGTCTATGATTTAAAGTTTGCAAATGCTCTTGTAGCCGATCAATTACCTCTAATCCCAAAGTACGAGCTTTCCTCTGGATGAAGGCAAGACAGTTGCCTTCAATCCCGCTAAGAGCATCTCTACAATGTCTTTCTATTTGATTCTGCTTGGTCAATCCAAATGAGTTTGTTAATCTATTGATCTCTTCCAAAGCACCTTGGTACTGGCGGTTTCGGTTAATCTCGTTGGGCTGCCAAGTTCTTTCCGACTCATGGCGAAAATTGTCGGCTGAATTTCGGAGTAATTGGCTTACATTGCTGATAAAGGCATATGCAAAATTTGGTCCTCGAGTGCGATCTTGAATAATGGTGTATAATTCCTGCTGCAGGGATCTTCTACCTTCTTGAATAATACGATCACGATTGCGATACATTGTTTGCAGGAAGTCACCATGAGATCGCTCATCAGGACTTAAATCCCGCAAGTGATAGGCGCGATATTCTTCAACTTTCCGTTCTAGGTAATCTACAAACTGTAGAATATTGCCTGTTTCAGGTCCCAGTAGATTAGCCCCCTGATAGGTACATTGCAGTCTGTTGTCACTAGCGATTTCGCTACGTATGTTGCTAAACCAGACGGTAATTTCTGACTGTAGGGGCCTATCATTGCCAGAAGATAAATCTGAGAGAAGCTCGGCTTCAGTCAGCCGCATCCTCAAGAGGATGTCTGTCTTAAGCAGATCCATCATGCTATGTGGCAAGTGAGCTGATTTATTGAACCACCAACCAATTAAATCGGCTCCCAACCGATTTGATAAGTTTGCACGAATTTGAGCCATAGGAATTTCAATGGTTGCCAGTCCAAAACTCATAAAATTTTTCGGGTAGCCCCTCCCTTCTGGATCTACCTGGGCCCAGGCTCCCTTGATGTTGTCACGGATAGAGCGTTTGTGGGGAGCAAAATCAGAGGTTAAATCCAAAAAGATATTCTGAGCAATCATCTCTCGGATCTGATCTAGGTTGAATTCAGTTTCGCCATTTTTAGTCCCCACTAAGTAGGTGAAATCAAAGGGCGGGCGCTTATCCAGAACCTCATCGACTAATCCACTGCTAAATCTAGCGCAGTATTCCGTTCTGTTGTCTGAAAAGTAGCTCAACTCCATAAGGGCTGCATAACCGTTGGCCAAGACCCGCTCGCCTACTGCGATATTAGCGAAGGCATTGGGCATGGGAACAATAGCTGTAATGAGAGGACTACCCTGTCCCTTAAGCCAATTGCGAATGCAGTAACCCAGATCGAGAATCATACCGCTGCCCGTTCCTCCTGACAGGGATCCAACGATGAATACATTCAGCGCATTGGTGTTAACTCGAATATCATACCTATTCGACATTTCAGTCTCATAACCTATGAGTCGATTACATGCATCATTGAATCGAGATCTAATTCTATGATAGTTGTAGAAGAAAGCAAATCGCCCATAAGCGCGAATTTGTCCAGCTCCAGCTTCCAACGCGCCAATATTGCGCTCTAATTCTTTTGGAAACCAAGACTCAATCCAGGGATACCTAGACATATTAGCCATGATGTCAGTGACTTCTGCGTTGCTCACACTTGCCCAATACTTTTCGCTATCTTGTAAAGGTGATCCTGCCGCTTCTGGATTATTTACCCTGTAATCTCTGTCAGTGTCAATTGAGAGAAAGCTGATGATTGGAAATTCTCCCAAACTCCCATAGCTTTCCTCGACCAGTCGCCGCACGCGCGACAGCACTTCTACCCCGGTTCCTCCAACTCCGACGATTACGGTTGGCACCATACTTTTTTCTTCTACGGGCATTACTAAACTCCTTCCCACTATATTGATTGCTTAATTCTATTGACTCGATTGAGCTGTTAATTACTACCGAGCTTTACAGGTCAACAATTTTGGAATAACCGCACTTAGAGCATTGCTTCCCAAACATTGTTCTCTTATTCAATATCTTAGACTTTACATGTCTGAGCGGAAGGGAAAAATCCCACCCAACCCCTCTCCCAACGGGATATTAATATAATTGGTAGATGTCCTGCAGGTGCGTTCACCGAAAAATTCAGTTTGTTATAATCTAGCCATGAACTAGACTTGATCCATCCAACCTTATTTCCAAACTGTCTCCATACACTAGCATTAAACTCTTCTGTTTTACCTAGATTTTTGCTTAGACTGTGCGAATGCCAATCCTGGGATGAAAGCAATAGCTGTCGAGACTACAGCTATTGCTTTTTTTACGAGTTTACTAAGCGTCATAATGCTTAACTTTTTATAATGAGTGTTGGTTACGATTGTACATTGTTTATTTTCTTGTTTGTCTTAATACTTTACAATTATTAGCTTTTTTATCCCTTCCTATAAGTTATTTTGACAACAACTTATCATCAGTAATTTATATTCGCGATCCCACAGCGGCGTTGCATATTTGCGGGATGAATCAACTAAACGCGGGTATTACTTCATACTTTAAATAGTGAAGTAATAATTTAATTGAATACCTAAGCATATCTACAGATTTTAAATAGCATAGCGTTTTCTATGTAGTCGCGCTAAGTAGTGACGTAAACGTGTATTTTCACCCTCTACCCTAGTCATATATGTTTTGCTCACAATATGATCCTCTGGCTGAATAAAACTCGGATAAACCCTCCACCCATCAGTAACATAAAAAAAGCATTGCCAGAGTTTAACGATGTCCCACAAAGGTTGAAATGCTTGTGAGCTGTGGTCTCCCACAACCCAAGCCAGGATATTTTTACGGAAGTGATTTACTGCTGTCCACAACCATATTTTGTTTTTTTTTGATCCCACAAAGGTCTCCAACTCATCAAGCTCACCTACCAAGGGTGTTTCCTCAACTGGTGGAGCATCTGGAAGTATGGAACCAATTTGTTTTAGCCAGTAAATAATAGTTGTATGATGAACGCCTTTATCGCGTTCAATTGCTCTAAATCCCATACCGTTAACATAAGATCGCAGGCAACTTTGTTTAACTTCTTCTGAATAGCCTTTAGGTGGACTATAGACATCGATAAATTGACGACCACAATCAACACAAATGTGATTTTGTTTACTTCGACGTTTGCCATTCTTTCTGATTTTGGAAGACCCGCAGTTTGGACAATGCACAGTAGATTACCTCAATTCATACCTCTATTATGCAACGCCGTTATCCCATAGTCATTAGTCTCCCCAATCTTCTCAAGGGAAATTTCTGAACCTAGTAAAGAGCGATCGCATTTGGTTATCCCATAGTCATTAGTCTCCCCAATCTTCTCAAGGGAAATTTCTGAACCTAGTAAAGAGCGATATTGCGCTCGGTAATTCTTGTCCGTTAACCTACTCAATCTTCTCAAGGGAAAACTCTGAGCCTGGTGAAGGGCGATCGCATTTGGTTATCTCATAGTTATTAGTCTCCCCAACCTTCTCAAGGGAAAGTTTTGAACACGGTAAAAGGTGATTGCTCCGAATAATCCCTATCCACCGAACCCCTGAACCTTCTCAAGGGAAATTTCTGAATGTGTTACGGGCGATCGCATTCCCTGTCCATTTACCTCCTGAATCTTCTCAAGGGAAAATTCTGAACGTGATAATGAGTGATCGTAGTGATTAACGTTCATCCATTCACCTCCCCTAATCTTCTCAAGGGAATTTTCTCAACCTGCTAAAGAGCGATCGCACTCCGTAATCTCCGTTCATTAGTCTCCCCAATCTTCTCAAGGGAAATTTCTGAACCTAGTAAAGGGCGATATTGCGCTCGGTAATCTCCGTTCATTAGTCTCCCCAATCTTCTCAAGGGAAAACTCTGAGCCTGGTGAAGGGCGATCGCATTTGGTTATCTCATAGTTATTAGTCTCCCCAACCTTCTCAAGGGAAAGTTTTGAACACGGTAAAAGGTGATTGCTCCGAATAATCCCTATCCACCGAACCCCTGAACCTTCTCAAGGGAAATTTCTGAATGTGTTACGGGCGATCGCATTCCCTGTCCATTTACCTCCTGAATCTTCTCAAGGGAAAATTCTGAACGTGATAATGAGTGATCGTAGTGATTAACGTTCATCCATTCACCTCCCCTAATCTTCTCAAGGGAATTTTCTCAACCTGCTAAAGAGCGATCGCACTCCGTAATCTCCGTTCATTAGTCTCCCCAATCTTCTCAAGGGAAATTTCTGAACCTAGTAAAGGGCGATATTGCGCTCGGTAATCTCCGTTCATTAGTCTCCCCAATCTTCTCAAGGGAAAACTCTGAGCCTGGTGAAGGGCGATCGCACTTGGTTATCTCATAGTTATTAGTCTCCCCAATCTTCTCAAGGGAAAGTTTTGAACACGGTAAAAGGTGATTGCTCCGAATAATCCCTATCCACCAAACCCCTGAACCTTCTCAAGGGAAATTTCTGAATGTGTTATGGGCGATCGCATTCCCTGTCCATTTACCTCCTGAATCTTCTCAAGGGAAATTTCTAAATGGGGTCATGAGCGATCGCACTGCCCAATCCCTGATTTACTAAATCTTCTCAAGGGAACATTTTGAACGTAGTAAAGGACGCTATTGCTTTGGGTAATCTCCATCCATTAAACTGCCCAATCTTCTCAAGGGAAATTTCTGAACCCAGTAAAGGGCGATCGCACTCCGTAATCTCCGTTCATTCGTCTCCCCTTCCTTCTCAAGGGAAATTTCTGAACCTAGTAAAGGGCGATATTGCGCTCGGTAATTCTTGTCCGTTAACCTACTCAATCTTCTCAAGGGAAAACTCTGAGCCTGGTGAAGGGCGATCGCAGTGAGAAAGGTTCATCCATTCAGCTCCCCAACCTTCTCAAGGGAAAATTCTGAATGTGTTACGGGAGCTATTCTACTTGAAATTCCCCATCGATTAACCCCCTGAATCTTCTCAAGGGAAAGTCCTGAATCCAGTTGTAAAACCGTCCGTAAATTTTTTCAACCAGTAAAGTTTTGTGTATTTTTTTACTAAAGAAAATTAAAATCTGTTTTAATGCTAACTTACTTAGATAGAAGAGAAATAACTAATAAGTCTTAACAGATGCTCTAATCCAAAAGTACATCATAGGAGAAATGAAGAATGAATTATTTGATAGATGTTATGTTGGAGATACTAAAGAAGCTTATAGAAATTATAAACGACGACGGAAAAAAAGTTCGTTTGTCCTACCTAGTCATTGCAACTTTGCTTGGATTTTTTATCCCAATTCTCTACTATCAAAATTATAAAATACCTGAGAAGGATAAAAATATAAAAGAATTATGTGAGTTAAATATAGGACTTATAAAAACAACGAATGAAGAAAAACCTGTGGGACAAGTTCCTTATTCTTTTTCTATGGCAAGTTCAGGTCAGCTGTTTATATTTAAAACTGCTGATGATCGAGATAAGGCTGGTAAAACAGCTAAAGACAATGTCTATATTTTAAGTAGCCATCCTGATGTCTCTCCACTGAAAACGACCATAGATTTTGCACAAGATGTAACAACTATCAGTAGTTTAGATCTAACACTTTCTTATGAGTATGTTGCGGATACAAACTTTGATGATGCATCAATTGCTATTATCTTAAAAGACTCAGAAAATAAAGAGTTTTTTAGTAGGCCAATCAACTTTAAACCAGATAAACCCACCCAGAGAACAGTAACAATAAAACAACCTATTTACATTAGTAAGAAATACACAGGAAAACAATTAACCATAGAAGCGAAGCCAGAAAAAGTCGGGGATTTTGCACTTTACATTTCTTCAATTAACGGTGAAGTTGTGACTACAATACCAACCAAACCAACTTATCAATTGGCACCTATTTGCAGAAAATAGTATTTGTCTTTTTGCAGAAGTGTTGAATGTTAAGAAAGTTGTGATAAAAATTGCCCAAAATATATTAAAATCTGGGCAATCCATATCAAAACATCGAATAATTCTCATTTATCAACTTCCCGAACCTTCTCAAGGGAAAACTCTGAACCTGTTATGAGCGATCGCACCTCCTATCCATTAACCTCCTTAGTATTCTCAAGGGAAAATTCTAAATGGGGTCATGAGCGATCGCACTGGGCAATCCCTAATTTTCTGAATCTTGTCAGGGGAAATTTCTGACGGTCTTCATGAGCGATCGCAAAGCACTCACTGCAGGAGATCGCATTTGACTATAGACCCTGAGATTCAGAAGACCAGACACCAATTTTCTGCCACTTAGCGATTTCCTGAGCAGTTCTGAGAATAGATTGACTAGGGCACAAATCAGAATTGTATTTAGCCATTCCATCCATTAGCATCGATTTGTTTATTAGTTTCTCATCTTTACCTATAAAAACCTCAACACTGCTGTTATCTACAAACGAGAGCTTAACTGATTTCTTCTCTAGAATATTTTGGAGGTATTCCCTACTCGTCTTTTGAAAAGTAGGAGGAACTTCGACTCCACATAATCTAACTTTAAGTGTCTTGTTGCTTCTTCTTACTTCTATGGTATCAGCAGCTATAGAAACTACTTGCCATTTATAAAATAGAGGTGTTAGATTTAGTATAATTGCAGACGTTACCACAAAAGACAACAGAAAAAAGTATGTATTTGCTATCTTCATAGTGTATATAAGCTATAGCATCTAGTTTATTTAGGGCTTTTAATTTCATTTTATTCGATTATCCGTTTATTGTTACTAAGGTTTATACCTAAAATACACACGATAGACTGACATACGTACTTTAAAATAAACACCGATGGAACAGTTAAATTTATTCTCAACTCCAGAATTATCCCTGACTCCAGCCAAAAAACAGTTATTGATGGATGTTGACCAATTACAAAACTGGAAGTCCAGAATATTTAAATATCAAAGCGAGATTAGAAATACACATAATAAAGCTATACAAGGTAGTTTATTCAATTTAAACCCTGCTCACTGTGATCCTGATTCCATTGACCCTTTTTCCTTGAATCCAGAATCAATGTCTTTTTACCGGTTACCGTCTCAGAATTACTCCCAACCAGTTTTATATTTTGTCATTGACTCTCTTTCTGATATTATACTATACATTGGCGAAACTAAACAAAATAACAAACGGTGGAAGAACGTTCATAAGTGTAAAGACTATATATCTAGTTATCAAGACTTACACTATCGTTATAAACTTTCTACAGCTGTAAATATCGCCTTCTGGTGGGATGCTCCTTCCTCTAAACAACACCGCCAAAAACTTGAGCAAATTCTAATTCAAAAGTGGCGATCGCCTTTTAATAAGGAGAATTGGGATATTTGGTCTCAACCATTTACCTAAAAGAACTATCCAAACCTACGAATAGGAACAGATATGATAACTAGACTTATCAAGTTAAGCTTCTCCGGTCTAAAGACACGGAGATTTCTGAAGAGTCCATAAACGAACTTTCTGAGGCTGGCTTAAACAGCCTCTACTGATTCCGCTAAGATCAATTCCTAGCATCACCGCTACTTTTTTCAAAATATTAGCAGCACCATTACAGTCCGCATTAATTTTGAACCCATCAGAAGTTTCATATACTCCACGACTAACTCGTTTCCCGCTTGCTTCCCACCCTTCGGGTTTTTCACCGAATTTAGGTATATTGTCGCAATCAAAAAACGATGATTGAGAAGTGTATGATTCTTCTGTTTCAATAAAATCTATTCCGTATTGTTTACATAATTGAGCAATACGGTCTTTTAATCTTGCTGTGGGAATTTGGACAAACTTCTGATTGTTTTTAGACCCCAAATCAATACTATCTTTTTGTCCTTTATTCCATCCAAAAACAATAGCACCAATCTTATTTTCAATACAGTGGTTAACGACTATTCTTGCAGCTTTGTTAACTGCATCACGCATTTGTCGGTTTCTTTTTTCGGTAATAGCAGCTAATCTGTTAGACCAAAAACCCTGGGGTTTATCACTTTTAAGTTTAGCTACTGATTTGTTGTACCACTGATTTAAACTTTTTAAATGAAGTCCATCAACAATAAATGATGTTCCCAGATTAGAAACACAAGTTAACCATTTATTTAACCCGTGGTCAATCCCTAAAACATTATTTCTATCAACATCAGATTTTATTTCATCTACCTGATAGACAAATTCTGCATAAAATTGTCTATTTCTAGGTAAAATACGTACTTCTCTAATTGATTTGAAGTCAAGGTTAGATGGCATTGGTAGACAAAAAGAATCTATCCCAAACCATGCCTTAACTTTTGTTCCCAAAGGAAACCTAATCATCCCATCAATTAACTTTAATGACCTGCCCGTAAAAGTAGCTACAGTCATAACACTTTTACAGTAATTAGGTAATTTTGGTTTTTGGGAAACTTCGCCCTTTTTTGCAGCTTTTACTAGCTCAATGTACGATTTAAAGGATTCAGCTACACTGGTTAGTATTTGTTGAGAAGTATCAGAATACAATGCCTGATAATGAACGTTTTTCTGATAAGTTCCTAGTTGTTTATGCAAATCTGCTCTACTAGGAATATAACCAGTTTTAAAGTACATCTGCCTAGAATAGTAAACGCCACAATTTGTCAGCTTTTTAGCTTCTGTGCAGACGTACTCCAATATGGCTGTTATTGATTTATCGGACTTGATAAGAACTTGTTGGCATCCGTACATTGTTCGACCTTCAATGTTTGTTGATTTCAAAAGTATAGTTGAGATATGATTTACTTGTCAATAGCAGCCACGAAACAATATGAAGACAACACTGGAATACAGAATAGGAAATCACTCAAAAGGTAATGCAGTAGTGCATCTTGTATAGATACCTAAACGCCGAAAAAAGTATTATCTGGAGAGATAGCTAAATGCCTTCGACAGATAATTTACGAACTAGCCAAAGAAAAAGACTGGGATATCCTCGCTCTTGAGGTTGCACCATGTTCATTTATTTGTAGAACATCAACCAGATGTTGCTATAAATCAAGTGGTTAAAGCTTTTAAAGGACGGTCATCTTGCTTGTTAAGACGAAAATTTCCTGAATTACTTAAACTTCCTAGCCTATGGACTAATAGTTATTTTTATTCCACTGCTGGACAGGTTTCAGCACATGTTATAAAAAGGTATATTGAAGAGCCGCATCACGGTTAAATATCAAGGCGAATAAATTCGCCGTTGGCCTTAAGGGGTGACAAAGTGGTCAAACAGCTTGTTTCATAAGGGATAGAGCCTGAAAGCCACGCTGAAAAAAGAGGCGTTTATGAGGTTTCAGATCGATTAAGCTCAGAGCTAAATCAGCCCGTAATTCCATGCCGTAAATCCATAATTGTCCGTAAACAGCAAAGCTAAAATCACTCTGACGTGGGTAATTTTCCTGATGTTGTTGAATCCGTCCAGCATAAGTCTCTATCCCTAATTGTTTCATCCGTTGAGCGTACATAGTGGCTAAACTATAAGCAATCACTCCTGTGTTTAAATCTCGCAAAGGTGGTAAAAATCTAACACAGAAGGCTATTTGGGATGTCGTTCACACTGCTTCTCAAAGAATTGGCATCACTGCTAGTCCCCATTGGCTCCGCCACTCTCATGCTAATTTGGCTTGATAGAATGGTGCAGATATTAATCAGGTCTCTACCTGTCTGGGTAATTCTTCTGTTGCTACTACAAGTAAGTATCTACACGCCCGCCCTAATGATTGCAGTAGTCTTTATTTGTAGTTATTATGGTTAGCTAGGGTAATATGCCCCAATCCTATCTTTTTAGGATTAACGAAGTTGAGAAATTCTATTTAATGCACGTCGATACAATTCTTGATTCCCCTGTTGTTGATACAATCGTGCAGCAGTTTGGAAATCACTTATTGCACCCTGTTTATCTCCTAAGTTACTGCGGGCTACTCCCCTGTTGTAGTAGGCTTGAGCATCATTTATATTAAGGCTATTCGGTCTTTTTGTGTTAGATACAGTCCTACTGCGCAATTTACCCAGAGAAGCCCCGTTGTTTATTTTTCTGGTTGGAACGTTTGATCTAATACCAGAACGATTCCTTGTAGTATTTCTAGGAACAAAGTTATGGTTGATAGTCTCATTGGTATTCCTGGGTAAATAAATATCCACTGCAGCCAAAGGAGGTAAGGATGGAGATACGGTTGTACCCCGCAATTTACCTAGAGAATCCCGGGCGTTCATCCTCCTGTGGGGGACATTTAATCTAATACCCGAAGGATTCCTTCTGGTATTTCCAGGAACAAACTGAGGGTTGACAGGCTCATTATTGGGAGCGATCGCATCTACACCAAATTGAGAATTAACAGACACATTACCATCTTCCGTTAGCCTAGGTACAGCAATTGTCACTGCCTTGGGTTGAACACCTAGTGAAACTTTGACCGGATCAATATTCCCTTGTCCCAATGGGGATAAACTATTCT